>JAFYOL010000070.1 GCA_017560205.1 Erysipelotrichaceae bacterium
CAGTATACAGAAAATCAAAAGACCTGTTAACGATTCCGTTGAATTCAGACCTGCACATAAACCTGAACCCAGCATAAAGAAATCAGATGCAGTGATTTGAAGTCCTTTTTTCACTTCTTTTTTTATGATTGACACTTCACTCATTCCATTCACCTCGTCTTTTTCATTGTACTTAAATAAGACAAGAAAATTGTCAAACGAAGTCTTATTCACACATTAGACACTGAATAACACGTTGAGTGATTTTTTCAAACAGAAGACTATCTTTGGGTATTCTGGCTTTCACATCTATAATGCGCGCAGTGTTGATGTACTTGCAGTCATTCAGAAACAGAACAGATTCACGATACAGACCTTGAATACGACCAATTCTCATCAGATGCATCTTGCCCTGAACATTGGTCTTTTCATCATAAGCCTGTGCATACGTTTCAGGATTGGATGTCATCGGTACGACAAATGCTTTTCCATTAAAGATTTTTAAAATCAGACCAAAATGCTGAAAGCCTGCTTCATTCAGATAAGCCTGACCAAAATCAATATAACAGATATCACCTACCTGAATTTTGACTCCCAGCTGATCACAGGAACGATATTCTTTTCTCAACATCCAGTTGGCTTCAGATATTAAATGAGACTGCAAGACACGATCAGGAAGCTGAGCATATTCTTTTTCTTTTACACATAAGACATTGTGCATTTCATCATGTGCACTGCATGGATATTTCAATAAATTCTGCAACGTTGTACTATTCATAGGCAAACCCTCCTACTTATATATTCCCCAAAAATCGCAAAAACCTACTTTTGAAATTAAAAAAGATTCAGTTTTTACTGAATCTTCTGATTTTGAATGAATGTTTCAACTTCTTCTTTGGTTGGAAGTGATGGAATTGCGCCATGGCGTGTCACTGTAATTGCACCGACTGCATTGGCAAGACCGATTGCCTCTTTCAGTGTTGCCCCATCAACCAGCGCTTTTGCCAGTGCTCCATTGAAGGAATCTCCTGCCGCAACGGTATCAATCGCTTTGACACTGTAGCCTGATACAACTTCCATACCTGATGCATCTGCCATCAGAGCCCCTTTATCACCCAGTGTTGCGATGACATGTTTTACACCGCGATCCAGAAGCATCTGAGCTGCTTCTTTGATTTCATCCAGTGTTGATACAGGATGACCAGTCAGCACTGACAATTCTGTTTCATTTGGTGTCAGGTACGTTACTTTTGACAACAGTCCATCACTTAATGGTACTGCAGGAGCTGGATTTAAAATCATAGGAACATTGAACTGTCTGCACAATTCAGCCAGCTCTTCCATGACATCCAGTCGCATTTCAAGCTGTGCTACCACCATTTCTGTGTTGGCAATGACATCTTTTACTGCATGCAGATCTTCAACAGAATACACAAAATTTGCGGCTGGTACCACAACAATCTTGTTTTGTGCTGTATCATCAATTTCAATCAAAGCGATTGTCGTAGGTTCTTTGTCAGTAGTCAGCACATGATCAATGTTGACACCTTCTGATACAAACAGATCTTTGATGATACGTCCATTTTCATCATTTCCGACCATTCCGATCATTTCTACATCGCCGCCTAAACGAGCAGCTGCAATGCACTGATTCGCTCCTTTACCACCTGGATTCTTCAGCATTTTCTTGCCGATAATGGTCTGTCCTTCTTTTGGAAACTGACTCATCGTCACAGTCAAATCCATGGAGAAGCTTCCTACAACTGTAATTTTACTCATACTTGTTCCTCTTTCTTTTCAGGTTTTGGATTCCATAATGGAAGTGCAGAAACAATGGATGCCATCGCAATTCCTAATGTTGTATCAAAGATACGGTCAATGACATACACTGGAATTTCAGACAAGGAGCGATTAAAATTCACTGCTATGCTCAAAAAGACAACACATCCAATCATACAGGATGTCTGACGATTCATGACATTCAGTACATAAATCACAAGCAGTACACCAAAGGGTGCCATAAAAGGATAAAACAATTCTTTATAATAAGGAAGACGGATAAACAACTCCAGAAAGGCCCACCCCAATAGTCCACCTACAACTGTACCAATCAATCGTTCAATACCCTTCTTCTGAGTCAT
The DNA here is from genome assembly GCA_017560205.1 of Erysipelotrichaceae bacterium. Taxonomy (GTDB): domain Bacteria; phylum Bacillota_I; class Bacilli_A; order Erysipelotrichales; family Erysipelotrichaceae; genus RGIG1896. The sequence goes on from JAFYOL010000070.1 coordinate 2,121, forward strand.
TTCATGATTTTTCATCATACAGATTACAGCTGCAATAGAACTGTAGAATGAACTTGACCTTCCTAAAATCACCGCAAAAAGTTCAGCCAGAAACACTGCAAGTGCTGTCTTTAAAGCTCTTCCTTTCAAATGATAATGCGTATTCAACTTCATAAACTACCTCTGCAAAGATAATAACATAAATAAAACAGTTTCACAAAGTGTGAAACTGTTATTCTTCATTCTTCTCTTTTTTCTTAGGCCAGCCAAAGATACGTCTGGAAAGACCAATCAATGGATGGAATTTAGGATTGACCATATCTGTACTTTCAATAAACAGTTCAAAGCCAATCAATAAGACAGCCAAAAGCAGTACACCAACATTCTCATCTCTGTACATTAAAATCGCACACAGGCCAAACAGTACAGCCACTGCATACAGCACAAGCACTGCATTGCGATGTCCCAGTTTCAGACGATACATCAGAATATGATGCATATGCGACTTATCCGCAGACATCATCCCAACACCCTTAAGCTTTCTTCTGACCATGGCAATCAATGTATCTGAAATTGGAATAAACAGAATCAGAATTGGAAGTGCCAAAGTGACAAATGTTGTTGTCTTAAAGCCCATCAAAGAAATGCAGGCGATTGTAAAGCCCAGAAACAAAGCGCCGCAGTCACCCATAAAGATGGATGCAGGGTGGAAATTGTAACGCAGGAAACCTAAAATCGCTCCTGCAAGAATCAATGTAACAACACAGATATCTCTGCGCCCCATCATATACCCTATAATACCGATGGTACAAAGCACGATAAAACAGATACCACCGGACAGACCATCCAGACCATCAATCAGGTTAATCGCATTGGTTACCCCGACAATCCAGACAAAAGAAACCAGAAATGACAACAGCCCTGTATCAATGCTGATGCCAAATGGAAGACTGATTGCGCCCAATGAGATATTTCCCATCATCATAGCTACCAATGCTCCAGCCCCCTGAAATGCAAGTTTGTATTTTGGTTTCAGATCATACAAATCATCCAACAAACCGCCCACAAAGACAATGGATCCACCGATCAATACACCATTCCAAGTATCATCCGCTTTGACAAAAATCGCTAAGGCAATCATATCAGCTACAAAAATAGCCAGACCACCCATTCTTACGATTTTCCCCTGATGAACAGTACGGCTGTTTTCTACCGCATAAACATTCAGACTCAAACCGATTTTCTTGGCAACAGGTACAAGAATCAATGAAAGCACAAGTGGTACGACAAAATAAGGAAAGGCTCCCTTAATCAAATTCATACTGCTCCTCTTTCTACTTCTGATCTATATCAGATTACTTTTCAACAATAGAGGACAATCTCCTCTTATCCTGTTCATTATAACACGTTTACAAGAAAATCACAGACCAGCTTTAATTGATTTCTGAAAGTTTACATTCAATCAAAGATTCAGGATCAACAAGTTCACCATGAAGATGTGCTGTAATCTGCGCATGAATTCCCAGCTGTGAATAATAACGGTTTTCACCTGCAAGTCCAATCACATCATACTGATGAACCTGATCATTGATGTTCAGGGATGTACTGGAAAGACTCTGATAAGTAATCACTAAACCTGAACCATGATCCACTTCAACACAACGTCCCATCAATTCATCTTCATAGATGTCTGTTACAACACCTGAGATCATCGCAGTTACTTCAAAGACCTTGCCCTCATAACTGTAACAGACACTCTGTGATGGTCGATAGACACCCTCATATTCACTGACAGCCATGGAGCGGTCAGCTTCACTTTTGGATGCATCATAATAATTCATGACCTTGTAGGCATCAATTCTCATTGGCAATGCAATTGTGCTTTCTGATAAAGCAGGAAGTGTCAAAACTTCACTTTCTTCAAACACTGGAACACTCAGATTCAATGTTGTCTGCTGATCCAGATACAACATGGATACCGCAAGAACACACAAACTCAACGCAATGCATGTCCATGCGACTGTACGATTTCTTTTGGTATTGACCATAATTTCACCTCAGTCAGATTATGGTCACAGAATATAGTTTTATACTAATAAAAGACATTTCTGATCATCAAAGCCATAATCAGCTGAGCCATCAGATAAGCAGTACTCATAGACAACACAATCAACAAGACCTGTGTCTGCAAAGTTCTTCCTTTATGAATCAGTTTAGAAAAGTCTATGGCCATCCACCCATACATGGAAATGACATAACATGTCAGATACAATGCGACTCTTAATATAAATTTCATATGAATCTCCTTAAAAAAGAAAACCGGGTATCCCGGTTTTAGAGTTTGATAAACTGTTCAACATCCATAACGAAGATTGTTGCCCCACCAACCTGAACTTCGACTGGGAATGATGCATAACGTCCAATATCATAAGAAGCGGTCGAAGGAACAATCTCAGTTCTGCGCTTGCTTTCGCTGCCAATCAGTTCAATGGCCTTATCTACCTTTTCATCTTCACAACCTACGATGATAGTTGTATTACCAGCTCTTAAGAATCCACCTGTTGTTGCCAGACGAGTTACACTGAAGCCACCCTTTGTCAAAGCAGTTGATACAGCAGAGCTGTCATCATTAGATACAATCGCAAGAATAAGTTTCATAAATCATTTCCTCCTATCTTGTACACTCATTGTAGCATACTTTCCTGATTTTTTGTTCAGAAAACGAAAATTTCATTAGAAGTGCAGCTGAGACTCACCTTTTCCGCGCTCATAGATTTCTTTTGCACACTGCACAGATTTTTCAACGATTTCCTTCGTATTCAGCAGCAGCTTTCCATCTTTCTTGACAAACTGACCATGCACCATCGTATCCGTAATATGAACAGAAGGCTGTGCAGAATACAAAATAGCCGCCAATGGACGATAAAGCGGAACCAAAGAGACAGAAGACAGATCAAATAAATTGAAGTCTGCACTGTAACCAGGTTCAATTTTACCACTGTTGAAATTCAGATAACGATGTCCCTTCATCAGGACCTGCCACATTTCTTTTAATGTCATTTCAACAGCTTTGTCATTCCATTTCCCAAGCAGGGCAAACATGCGAATCTGTTCCAGAACATCAATGGAGTTGCTGCTGGCAGAACCATCATTTCCTGATACGACATTCATCTGTTTCCAGTACTTCCACAGATTGCCTTCTCCCATACCAAGTTTCATGTATGTTTTTGGAGATACTGCTGTACACACTTTTTCATTGTAGTATTTCAGATCACTTTCCTGTACCCACAGACCATGACCTACGATACAAGGCACTTCAAAGCCGCCACATTCAGCCAAAACATCATAGGGTGTCTGCCCCTCATTCAGCTGCAAACTATCCTGTAACTGACGCTCTGTTTCACTCACGTGAATGTGAATACCACAGTTTAACTCTTTAGCCTTCGTTATAATTGTCTTTAAAACATCTTTTGAACAGATATATGGAGAGTGTGGACCTAAACGAGGTGAAATCATCTGATCTCCTTGAAAGTCCTGAACAAACTTTTCTGCCAGTACCAGCTCTGCATCACAATTGCCGCCAAAACCAAAAATTGTATAAGCAATATCCGCTTTAATGCCACATTCCTTGCACGCTTTGGCAATGACATCACTTTTAAAATAATGATCTGCAAAAGCAGTAATCCCGTTATTCAGCATTTCTGCACAAGCCAGTTTAGTTCCCCAGTAAATATCCTCTTCACTCATCTTGCTTTCGTAAGGCCAGATTTCACGATTGAACCAATCATCAATGTGCGCATCTTCTGCAATTCCCTTAAAAATATTCATTGGAGAATGGGCATGAAGTGCCACAAAACCTGGAGTCATGTACTTGCCTGTACACTCAATGATTTCAGCATCTTCATCGATTAAATCACATCCAACTTCTGCAATTCTTTCGTCTTCAATCAGTACATCCTGATGTTCAAGAATATCCCCTTCATGTGTAATGATATTTACATTTTTAAACAGCTTCTTCATAATTCTTCCTCTTTCCTGTGTATTCATTTTATCAAAAGAGATATTGAATTATCAACAACTCTGCTGAGTCTTAGCCTGATAACACAAGATAGTGACGAATTAATTTCTTAATTCGTCATTTTTTATCATAACTCAAGCTATGACCTGAACTGTATCTTGTCCGTCCAGTATCTTTCAGAGAGTCTGCTTCCTGCTCGTAAGCTTTTATCGAAACATCTTTTCTGTAAGAATCATATCCATAAGCCCTACATGGTTTCAAGTGGGGTCATTTTCATGAATTCTAGAGAACTTTCTATTAAATAAAAAAGAGGTATTCATTCACTATTTTCATAGTGATGAATACCTCTTAAATATCCCCTAATCTTTTGTATTCAAAGTATCCGTGAGGATTTTATTAAATATAAAATTTTACATACCAAATCAGCGTTAAGACGATTCCAATAGCAAGGAAGAAAAGCCCAGTTATAAGAATACAGCTATCGTTATTGTTCTTCATCTCACGCATTTTGCGTTCACGATAATCAGCATAACGTTCTTGTTTTGCTCTACCCATAGGGAAGAAAGTAAGAATCGCATTTCTAAGCACAAATCCAATCCCCACAAGTGCACCTTCACTGCTGACATACAACATACCGGCAAACAATGTCATCAAGATTCCGGAAACAAAGAATGCATCCGACAAGATTTGAAGATTTACCGCTGCTCTGTCTGTAAAAAAGCCTTTTGACCAAATTACCAGAAAAGCAATCACTAATTCAATGCCAACACAAATTGCATATTTTATAAACGAACTTCTATTTTCTTGTTTCATTTGTCTTTAACCATCCATCTGATTACTTAACTAACTGCTTATACTTTTTCTCTTCAGCATCATTGCAATATACGAAATGCCCAGATGTAATTTCGCGGAATGATGGAGCATCCACTGAATAATCATGTTCAACAATAGGATTATAGTGAATTCTCACACGCTGTTTTTCATAAACAGGGTCTGGTAATGGGATAGCAGAAAGCAGTGATTTTGTGTAAGGATGCATTGGATTCTTAAACAGTTCTTCAGAATCTGCAAGTTCAACCATCTTACCAAAGTACATTACACCAATACGATCAGAGAAGTATTTAACAACTGACAAATCGTGAGCAATGAACAGAATTGTAAGTCCAAGACGTTCTCTAAGATCATTCAGCAGATTGATAACCTGTGCCTGGATTGATACGTCCAAAGCAGAGATAGGTTCATCGGCAATGATCATTTCTGGCTGCATAATAACTGCTCTTGCAATACCGATACGCTGACGCTGACCACCTGAGAATTCATGAGGATAACGATCAGCATGTTCAGGAACAAGCCCAACCAAGTCTAAGATTTCATAAACTTTTTCGTTAATGTAATCTTTATCTGTAACACCCTTAATCACAAGTCCTTCAGCAATGATATCACGTACAGTCATACGTGGATCAAGAGAAGCGATAGGGTCCTGGAAAATCATCTGAATCTGAGTAACAAGTCTACTCTTCTTAGCGATTTTGCAACGATTTTTGTATTCTTTTTTAAGTTCTGCAAGCTTCTTGTCATCGCCTTTAGCTGACTCAAACTTATCTGCATATTCTACTTCCAATGCTTTCAGAAGTGATTCTGCATATTCTTCATCAACTTTCTTGCTGTCAAGTTTAGCATCTTTCATTAAAGCACGGTTCTTGTCAACGATAGCACCTAATTCTTCGTTAATCTTTTTGATTTCTTCCTGAATTTCAGCTTTTCTTAATGAGTCAACATTCTTTTCAGCACGCAGAGCTTTAATCTTTTTAGATGCTTCGCTGCGTGCAGCAGAAATCGCATCCTTATAAGAACGTGTACCTGCTCCAATTCTCTTTCCCTTGAAGTAAACATTACCTGAAGTAATGTCATACAACTTGATAATAGAACGTCCTGTTGTTGTTTTCCCACAACCTGATTCACCTACAAGACCAAATGTTTCACCTTTTTTAATATCAAAGCTTACATCATCAACAGCCTTAAGGTCCTTACGTCCTAAACGAAAGTACTGACAGAGGTGTTCCACTTTCAACAATACTTCTTTATTATTCTGCATGGTTACCTCCTCTTTCCTTCATTCTCTGGATACGTTCAGTAATAATCTTTGGAATTTCTACCTTTGGTGCATCTGGATGCAGCAACCATGTTGCAGCATAATGTGTTGGAGAAACTTCAAACATAGGTGGTTCCATCTCGAAATCGATTTCCAATGCATATTTGTTACGATCTGCAAAGGCATCCCCAACAGGAGGATAAATCATATTTGGAGGTGTACCTGGAATAGCATCCAGTTTTTCATTAGTATCAAGATCCGGCATAGAAGAAAGCAATGCCCAAGTGTATGGATGCTGAGGGTTGTAGAACACTTCTTCAGCTGTACCATACTCTACAATCTTACCTGCATACATAACCGCAATTCTATCAGCGATATTCGCAACAACACCAAGGTCATGCGTGATAAAGATGATTGAAAGGTTATGCTCTTTTTTCAGACGATTGATCAATTCAAGAATCTGTGCCTGAATTGTAACGTCCAATGCTGTTGTAGGTTCATCACAAATCAGAACATCTGGATTTGCTGACAACGCAATAGCAATAACGATACGCTGACGCATACCACCTGAGAATTCAAATGGATACTGTCTGTAACGCATTCTCGCTTCAGGAATACCTACTTCTTCCATGAGCTTAATTGCCTTTTCCTTCGCAATGCTCTTTGTCAGCACGTAAACACTCTGCGAAGCTTTTTCCTTCAGGAAATCAATGATATCAGCACACTGCTTTTCTGCATTGAAATTTCCCGCATTTTCAATATCAGCATGGAATTTGTTCATGACACGTGCAATGACAGAAACGATTGTTTCAATCTGTACTGATGGTTCAATAACAGATTTTGGAACAACCTTCCAATCCACTGTCTTTCCTTTTGCCAATAATGCTTCTCTTTTTGCTGTCTGACGAGCAAAACGTTCTTCTTCTTTAGGATTGTTTTTAATGTAGAAGAAATACTTTTCTACTTCTCTATCAAGAGCACCACCAAAAGTATAAGCTACATTGTCCTTGATAACTGCGAGTGAGTCAATCGCTGCAAGAACACTCTGATTTGTATTCTTGCATACTGCAGCTGCTTCCTTTTCAGTGAAGTTGCCTGCTTTAAAGAATTTAATTGCTTCTTCAAGCGCAGCAACAGCAGCTTTCTTGTTTTCAATTGTCTTGTTATATGAATATTTTACAGCAACCTTGACCATATCATCAAAATTGTCCATATAATCTTCAACCAAGAACTTTTCTGAAAGCTTGTTTGCTTCTTCTGCACTCATTTTGCTCATATCAGTATTAGGATGTTTAGTTACATAATATCCCATACTGAAGAAATTGTACTTTGGCTGCTCAAGCATTTTCTTTGTTGTCTTTTTCAGACTTTCAAGAACCTGAACAGTTTCCTCAGAAGCCTCTCTCTTTGAAGCTCCTGAACCAATTAATTTCTTAGCAACATCAACAATGCTTGCTTTTGAACGCTCAACACGAATTGCCTGAGTTAATGCTGCATCATGTTCCTTAAGAACATCTGCATAATCTGACACATAGAACTTATCATTGATTTCTTTAAGTTTTTTGCTGATCAGATTTAAAGTTCCTACAACATCAATTTTCTGCTTCTTTTCTGTCATGAACAGGAAATCTTCAATTGAAGAAAGCATTTCTTCTGAAGCAGTATGTGAAAGGTTGTAGTTATTTTCGAGTTTAATTGCCTGAATGTTAAACTCATCAAATGTTTTAGTATATTTATCAATATCCGATACAGTAAAATTTGCATCAGGATTTTCAGCAAGTGCTTTTTTCATCATTTCAGCCAATTCCGCAAGAGTCTTATTGAAAGTTTCTTTTGATTCTTTGCGGTTTGCCTTGTTTTTCAAAAGCATTGCTTCTGTAATCTGTCTACCAATACGCATGATAGGATTCAGAGCTGACAGTGGATCCTGGAAAATCATCGCAATCTTATCACCACGAAGCTTGTGCATTTCCTCTTCAGGAATACGCATCAAATCCTGTCCATCATATAAGATTTCTCCACCTTCAAAAATCGCATTACCAGCAGAAATACCCATAATACATTTTGAAGTTACAGACTTACCCGATCCAGATTCCCCTACGATTGCAAGAGTTTCACCCTTATAAAGATCAAAGGAGATATTACGTACAGCCTGTACTTTACCTGCATCCGTACGGAAAGACACTTTAAGGTCATTTACCGATAATTTTACTTCTTTTTTCATGCTTAATCCTCCGTTCCTCTGAGTGATGGATTAAACGCATCACGCAATCCATTACCGAACAAGTTGAAGCTGAGCATTAATAATACTAAGAACATACATGGGAAGAATGCAACAAATGCAGCATTAGCCATAATTGACTGCTGACCTGCGGCAATCAGTGTACCAACAGATGTCATATTACCAGCTTCAAGGTTGATAATACCAAGGTAAGAAAGACTAGTTTCTGAGTAAATCATAGAAGGAATTACCAGAGCAAAACTTGTTACGATAGTACCCAGACCATTTGGGAAAATGTGCTTGAACATGATTCGTGCATCTCTTGCTCCAAGTGTTCTTGCAGCTAATACATATTCCTGGTTCTTAAAGCGGTAGAACTGCATACGAGTTCTTCCTGCCATACCAATCCATCCAGTCGCAAAGAATGCGATGAACAGAACCAGCGCCTGGCTTGATGTACCCATATGATATTTCAGCAATGTAATAACGATCATTGTAGGAACAGAACCTAAAATTTCTGCAAATCTTTCCATGAACAAGTCGATTTTTCCACCGAAATATCCTGAAATAGATCCCCAAATTACCCCTACGATGAAGTTAGCAATCGCAACGGTTGTTGCAAACAAGAAGGAGAATCTTGCACCATAAGCAAGACATGCAAAGATATCTTTCCCTGTCTGTGTTGTACCAAACAAGAATGAAGGTTCTTTAATTCCATCCTGCTTCACTACATTGTGCTGATAAACATAATATTCGTAGTATTCAGCTCTTACTTCAATACCGCCATCTACTTTACGTCCATATACATTGTAGTATGTCTTTCCATCTTTCTGAATTCCATTTTCACCTTCAATTCGAAGTGAATTGTATTCAGCAACAAGGTTAGAAGCCTGGCCTTCTTCGTACTGCCAGTAATTAGCTACAATTTCACCCTTGCTGTTAAGTTTAGGTTTGATTGTTGCAGCATCCAGTTTTTCTACTTCATAGTAAA
>JAFYOL010000008.1 GCA_017560205.1 Erysipelotrichaceae bacterium
AGCAACATATATGGCATTAAAAGAAGAAGGATGCCTTGCTCCATCAACACCATCATGGGCTGGAGAATTAGATGATTTCTTCAAAGATGCTGAAGGATACTGGTATGGAACAATCAAAACACCTGTAATGATGTTCTACAACACAGAAGCTATGACAGCAGAAGACGCTCCAAAGGATTGGAAAGACTTAGCTGATCCTAAATATGATGATCAGATCATCATCAGAGGTACAGCAGCATCTTCATCTGGTACATTAATTTCTTGCTGGCTTGATTACTTCTCAGCAGAAGATAGCGAAGAAGCTGGTTGGGATTTCATTTCAAAATTTGACCAGAACGTAAAATACTATGATGATGTTAAAACACTTATCATGCAGGCTGTAGGTAAGGGAGAAGCTCCAATCGGTATCTCTACATTAAACGATATTTATGATAACGTTATCAACAATGGTCTTCCATTAGAACCAATCTACTCTGAAGGTGGAGACGTAGTTCTTTGTGACTGTGCAGCAGTTGTTAACAACTGTGCAAATCCAAACGCAGCTGCAGCATTCCTTGAATACATCGGAAGCCCAGAAGTACAGGCTAAGATCGCTAATGAATTCCTTCGTTGCCCAACATTAGATTCAGCATTAGCAGAATCACCAGAATGGATGGCAAAAGAAATCAAGACTCTTGAAGTTGACTGGGTAAACATTAGTGCACACAAAGCTGACTGGCTCAAAACATGGGCAGCAGATTACATGAACGCTGAAATCGTAGCAGCAGAATAATTTATGTGATTAAAATGCAGACCAGCAGGAACCCCCTGCTGGTCTTAGGCGTTTGAAAGGAGAAGTATGGAACACATTAGATTGCAGAATGTATCTTTTTCATACGATAAAGAAAAAATCCTTGATAATATTAATCTCACATTAGAAGCAAAAAAGTTTAATACATTATTAGGTCCTTCTGGATGTGGTAAAACAACAATTTTGAGACTTGTTGCAGGATTTCTGACTCCACAGGAAGGAAAGATTTTACTTGGAGATAAGGATATTACCAATCTTCCACCTGAAAAGAGAAATATTAGTACCGTTTTTCAGAACTATGCATTGTTTCAGAATATGAGCGTGAAACAGAACGTTGCATATGGATTAAAGATTCGAAAAATGTCAAAAGATCTTATTGATCAGAAGTGCAAAGAATATTTGAGTCTTGTGAGAATGGAAGCATATGCAGATAAGGGAATTGATGAATTATCTGGTGGACAGCAGCAGCGAGTTGCGATTGCAAGAGCATTGGCAACAGAGCCAAGCATGCTTCTTATGGATGAACCGATGTCAAACCTGGATGCAGCACTGCGAATTGAAATGCGTGAAGAAATTCGCGAAATTCAGAAGAAGATCGGTATTACAACATTGTTTATTACACATGATCAGCAGGAAGCACTTGCTGTTTCAGATTCAATCGCAGTAATGAGCAAAGGAAAAGTTCTTCAGAAAGGAACTCCACAGGAAATTTATTTCAATCCTGTGAATTCAAAAGTTGCACATGCAGTTGGAGCTGTGAATGATCTCACAGATAAACAGAATAAAACCCTGGCAGATTTATTTGGAAGAGAAATTATTTCATTAAGACCAGAAAGTCTTGTGTTAAGTAAAACTCAGAAAAAAGAATCTGATATTAAAGGGTAAATTATAAAAGCGCAGTTCAGTGGAGCACATACAGAGTATCTTGTTTCTATTGAAGATGCGTGTTTGAAAGTTATTGAATTAAACTCTTATGATGGTAGCAATATTAAACAATGTGGCGAACAGGTATTTGTCAATTGTAGATAGAGGTGACTATGAAAAAGTTAATTCAGAATAAAGATATCTTTTCAACAATTTACAAAATAGTGATTTTCTGGTTTTTAATAGGATACATTATTCTTCCAATTTTTTATACAGTGGCAGAAGCAGTTACTATAGATGGACAAAAGCACTGGAATGTAATTGGTGAGTTTTTGACGAATCCTAAAA
>JAFYOL010000071.1 GCA_017560205.1 Erysipelotrichaceae bacterium
ATGGAATGCACTGCAGCGTGCTTCTAATGATGTAGGTCGTACCATCATGTTGAGCAGTTCAGGATGATCACTCATAAACAATGGTGTTACATCTGTATGACCATGGTCAGCTGTTACGATAATCAATGTATCTTTCAATTCTTTTGAGATATTTTCAAGCCAGTCATTGATTTCTTTTACTTTATCTGTTACGTCTTTTTCATGATTACCAATGCTGTGCATCAGTGAGTCTGGCTGTGTATCATACAAATACATGTAGTTCTTTTCATCTTTGCTGCAGAGTTCAAGAACTTCATTTCTTAATTCTTCTTTGCTCTTGTAGACGGTCCATTTGAACGGAAAATAGAAATATCCCTTTCCATCCCCTGTTTCATTGATAATCTGATGAATATAATGATTTGGGTAACGTTCTTCACCATAGTCTTCAGAAAATTCAAATGGAATATATGTATCACGAATGCAGTTTTTAAACACAGTCACGATTTCATCAATGTCTTTGATGTACATGTTCCATCCAAGCCAACCATGTTCATTCGGAAGCAACCCTGTTGTATACGTCGTTGTTGATGCTGTAGTCGTAGGTGGGAAAACCGATGAAATATCTGCTACTTTATGCTGTCTTAAGAATGAGTTTTCAGCCAGATGTTCAGCAAGCTGATATGTTCCAAGACCATCAGCAAGATACAGAATCACGTGTGTGTACTGTTTTTCTTCCAAAAGCTGATCAATTACAGGATGGCCTGGATGATATTGTTTGCATTTAAAGTACTTTAAAATAGAATTAGCTACATTAACTGGACAATTTGTATAATCAGGAAATACTTTGTTCATATTTCTACCTCTTTTATAGTTTTAATTTTACTCTAATTCCAGTATTGATTCAATGTTTATGCAAAAGTAAAAAGCAGGATCATTTAACCCTGCTTTCAAATTTTATTTTCTTTTAATGATGTTGACGATTTCCGAAGTAAATTCAAACTGAATTCTGGCTATAAACCTTGATATCATCATTAAATCTGCTGTTTCTTTCAGCAAGTTCTTTTATGCTTCCACAATCAGTAAATCCTGACTGGGAAGCCTCTTAATAATTGAGCAGTACCTTTTTCATGAAGCTTACCTCCTTACCCTTCAAGCACCAGGCTTGCTTCTATGTTCACTTACATCATAACGAAAATCACAACAAAAAACAGTCTTTAAATACATATTTATATTTGATATAATTCAATTGTTAGGGCAATACTGCCCTTTTTTTATGTGAAGATTTTTTCACAGTATTAATTACTTGTTGACAGGGTTTTCAAAACAGGATAACATTAGCCGTGAAATGAGGAGAATGTAAAATGAAGAAAATTATAATCGTAGCTGAAACAGGTTCTGATGTGACAAAAGAACTTGCAGCGAAGTATGATATTGAGCTGGTACCAATGCATGTAACTTTTGGAGATAAAACAGTGGATGACGCAACTTTCCCTGCTGAAAGAATTCCTGAATATTATCATGAAACAGGAACGTTGCCGAAAACAAGCGGTTGCAATCCTGGTGACTTTGTTACATTGTTTGAACGTCTGGACAAGGAACATCCTGAAGCTCAGATTCTGTATCTGGCGTATTCTGCCATTACAACATGTTCCTATCAGAGTGCACAGATTGCTTCCGTAGATCGAACAAACCTGGTTTCCATTGATACTCGCCAGGTATCTGTAGGACAAGGTGCTGTTGTTATCGCAGTAGCAAAACACCTGCAGGAAAATCCTGATATCAGCATGGATGATCTGGTTGCTTATGCACATCAGATGATTGAACGTGCTAGAATGTGCTTTATCCCTGACAATCTGGAATTCTTGAAAGCTGGGGGACGTGTATCTAACGTTGCTTATATGGGGGCAATGTTGTTGAATCTGCATCCTACAATTGAAATCCTTGAAGGTAAGCTTGTAGCAACAAAGAAATACCGCGGCAAGATGAGTCGTGTCTGCGCTAAACTGCTCAAAGAATATACTGAACAGTACAACATTGATACAAACTCACCTGTATATTTCGTTTATACAGTTGGTCTGTCGGATGAAGTTAAATCTGCAGTGAAAGATGCAGCAAGTGAACTCGGATATAAAGATATGGAATGGATTCAGGCACATGGTGTTATTACTACACATGGTGGTCCTGCAGCATTTGGTTTTGCCGGTTTCACAAAATAAAAGATTCCTTATTTAGGAATCACACTGAGATATTGAATGAACTTTTGGATCTGTTGTTCAAACAGATCCTTTTCTTTTTCACTGATTGTCAGAATTTGTGATGCAAAATGTTCATTGGATAAAGCAACTCCACTGCCCTGATCATCAATCAGATTCATCCTCATCGCTTTTAACAAGGAACTTAAAGAAGTTCTTACATGAACTCCAGCACTTTTTCCGGCAACAGAAGAAATCATGACAGCTTTATTTTTGATAATCGATCCTTTTGTCCAGTTCCCTTTTTCTTCAGGACGTGAAAGCCAGTCCAGCAGATTTTTAAGACTTCCTGGAACCTGTCCATTGTATTCAGGTGTAATAATCCATAAACCATGGGCATTATTCACTTGTTCTTTGACTTTTGCAACACATTCAGGATTTGGATATTCAATGTCTTCATTAAAGAATGGAACATCCTGATAATTTAAAACAGCAGTTTCAACTCGGTCTGATATCATGGAAATCAATTTCTGTGCAAGTTGAGTATTGAAGGAGTTTTTACGTTGTGATCCAACGATAAAGAGTATTTTTTTCATATGCTATTCCTCCTTGATCAGATTGTATCATTTCATCGATTTGATCACAAAAGATATGCCCAAAAGAAAACAGCCTTTCGGCTGTTTCTGTTATTTCAATACACTCAGATAGCTAGTACCATATTCTGGCATTTCAATTTCAAA
>JAFYOL010000072.1 GCA_017560205.1 Erysipelotrichaceae bacterium
ACAGCACCTGGCAGGGAAGAGTGGTCTGGAAAAACGCAGATCAGGAAGCTTCCTTCCGAAGCGTTCTGGAGCTGATGCAGCTCCTGGACGAAATACTGGGAGCTTAACAGCCCCCGGCAAAACACAGGGATACAACACGTATCCGAAAATTCCTAAAAGGAGGAAAGAAAAATGAAGAAAAGAATGCAAAAACTTTTCACAGTAATGCTGATTATCAGCGTGATGATGAGCATGATGAGTATGAATGTGTATGCTGCAGAATTCTACAACTGTGGCTTTACAAGCGAACATACTCATAAAGACAGCACATGTTTCGCAGACCAGCTGATCTGTACCAAACATGTTCACGATGAAACATGTTATGATGCAGAACATAATCTGATTTGTGAAGACCTAGGTGATGTAACCTGTGGTATAGAGGAACATGCACACGGTGATGCATGTTACCACAAGGCACATGGTGAAGAATGCTATCACGCACACAGTGATCTTTGTAAGCATGTTCATGATGAAACCTGTTATCATCAGCATGATGATGCATGTTATGCATACACTTGTGGTCTGGAAGGTGTTTACACCTGTGATACAGCAGATGGACATGAAGATCATTCCAACTGCCCAGTGCATGAACATGTTGATGGATGCAAGACACTGGTATGTCCGTATGCAGGTATGGAAGACTTAGAGAACACACCTATTTGCGACATTGAACCCGGAACACTGGTATGTCAGTATGCAGATATGGAAGACTTAGAAAACACACCTGTATGCGGTATCGAGCTGAATAAATTAACATGTGAAGTGGAAGAACATGCTCATGAAGCTGTATGTTACGAACCTCATGAACATTCAAAGAGTAATGGCTGCTATGAAAGAGTTCTGGTTTGCCAGATGGATTCTGGTCACAAGCACACTTCTGAATGTCTGGTAAGTCCAAAACTTATGATTGATAAGTATGCAGATGGTTTGGATGCAAATGACATGACTAACGTTACATTAAATGTTGGTGGTGAAGAATCTGATTTACCAGTTGATATTATCTACATTTTAGGTGCGTTCCTTAACACTGAAGATGCAGTTCAGAAAGATATTATGATTCAGTGTCTGATTGATACTTTCAAAGAAATTATTGAACAGGGAACCACTGTAAACTTTGGTATCGTTCCATTTTCATCTACTGACGAAGCCGTTCTTCCGTTTGAAGTATTAGATGAAGTTGAAGATCTGGAAGCACTTCCTGAAAAGATTTTAGCTGCAGTAACAGAAGCAGGAAACGTATATGATGGCGTTAACATGGAGAATGCAATCCTTACTGCAAAGAAAATGTTCAGTAACTCTGACTTGGGTAAAGCAGACCATACAGAACGCCAACATCTTGTTATGATTTCTTCTGGACATACTTATTACTTTAATTCAGGTGATAATAACGAATATGTTTCTGTTGTCCCTGTTAATTACATTAAGAATGTAGGAAAATCAAACGAAATAAATGCAAATGCACTGTTCTGCTACGAAAAGGCATGGATGCGCGCACGTAATAATGAAACAAATTCCTATCCAATCCCTAAAGCAATTGTAAAGGAATATATGGATAATTCGGGATCCTATACTGATCTTTGGGATTGTTACTGGAGTTATATTGATACCTGGGCAAAGGCAGATATCGCAGCAGGAGACAAGGTAGTGTTCAAGGCAACTACTACTGCAAAGGGTGAATTCCTCAATTGGTTCACTAAATATCAGAAGCATTCTGATCAGAGTAACTTCAAGTACAGCAGTAATGGCGGTATCGCAACTCCTGGTGTAGAAGAATTTGATATTAACAATGCTGTTACTATTAATCAGGACAATTCCGGCACAAAGTATGGCCCTAATCCGCTTGTTGATGCAAC
>JAFYOL010000073.1 GCA_017560205.1 Erysipelotrichaceae bacterium
GAAGCCCATACCCACCTTACTCTTGTTTCTGAGCAGATAGAGCGATTTCCCTGCCAATTGAGCTTCATGGCTCAAACAGTAGTCTCTGAGCATGTCAACAAACTGCTTTTCGCCATGATTCAGAGAGACAGGTGCGACTGTCAGCTTCAATCCTTGACTCTTCAGGCAAATCAAAGGCGCATACAGATGATTTCTGAAATCAAAAGCAGTTATGATGTCATGCGACATGGAGCGCTCATACTGATCAAGTCCCTGATTCTGATTGATGATCTGCTGAAGATCATTGACAAAAGTCTCAATTGCTTCGCCAGAATCATTGCTCTCTGGATAATAAGTGAAAGTGTACTCATCCACAAAGTTATTATCCTCTTCAGTCAGTTCAGCATATGCGAGTTTAGGTGCTTCCCACTTCTCGCGCATGTATTTGCAGTATTTGTCAATGTACACTTTAAGCACAGAGATTGCAAAATCTGCGAACATGGAAAGCTTTGCAGGACTGTCAAAAGCAATGTGCGCAGCAGGGATGATTAGCTCATACCAGTCAGCTTCAGTCAGGATCTCTTTCAATGTTTCCACATCAAGAGAAAGATTGTAGAGCGACTTTTCGTTCTTGTACTGCTGCAACTCATCAAAGATGCGCTGGTAGTCAAGGAAGGGGATGGCTGCATCAGGCAATTTATGTCCAAGAGTAGTAGATGCAAAGCTCATGCTGAATGTCGAATCAATGGTCTGCACCTTTGCTCTGCAATCAATGATCACCTGATGGTCATGGATTCCTGCGCTTCGCTGGAGGTCAAGGGCGCGCTTTGCAGCATGGCGATTCATCATCATCATTAGCTTCTCACCTCCTTGATTGCTTCGCGCATTTCATATTCAAGGATGGAGCATGTTTTATCTGAAAAATCAAACTCGCCTCTCAGCCAATTGTAGAATGATGAGGGGTTACACTTGATTCTAAGAGCCAGCTCCTTATAGTTGATTTTGTATCGCGCTTTTGTCATGCGCACTGCTTCGCGCAGTTCAACATTATCCATAGAAAATTACCTTCTTTCATCACAGAATCGACAGTCTCTTCAGACTCATGGCTGGCAATGTACTTCTTCATGTACTCATAGGTCAGACCTCGATAGCATTCCTTGTTTGCGTTGCGCTTGATGGTGCGCTGTTCCACAGTGAAGTTGGGGTAATCCTTGCGAGCAGACTGGAGGAGATTGTATTCAGCAGAACCAGCAATCGCGCAGTTCTTCGCAAAAGTTCTGTCCATCACCAGGCGAGAGTTAGCAACATCGACCTTCAGATAATTCTTCATAATCATTTCCACCTTTCTTTTTTCAGGGAATTAAGCAACCTTCTTAGCCTTGGCCTTCTCTTCAGCAGCCTTGGGGTCTCTTGTGTTCCCTTCACCTTACATTTATATTATACTTCAGCAGGAGCTTCAATCAGTCGTTTTATTTGCACTTCACAGGATTGCGTAGACGTTTTCATAATACTGTTCGCAAGTCGCTTTGAACTCTTCAACAGTGATGGTATGACCGCAATCGCAGCAGCGATAGCCAGCAATGCCATTCTCTTCAAAGTAGTCATAGCAATCATCGCACTCATCGCAGGAGGGTTCTTCGCAATTGTCGTGATAGAGGGAGTTGATCACCAGCTCACCATCTTCATAGCTGATCTCAAACGCTTCCCACACATAGGACGAGCTGGAGAAGACCTTCGCAGTGAACTTGTCGAAGCAGAAGCAGCGAGCAACAGCCTTGAACATCTCAGGGAGGACGATGTGGTTGGTGTCAGATTCCAGACCCCATTCGCCTGAGGAGATAACCGCAGAACCCTGTACCATGAGGGTATTAGCGAAGCGATCAATGGTCTTGCGCGAATCCAGTTCAAGTCCATCAGCCTGGGCGAGGACATCCTTCATCAGTTCCAGAGCCTTGGCAGCCATCATTTCAGTTTCCATCTTCAGAGTGATCTCAGTTACACAGCACATAATAGTACTTCCTTTCATTCGCTCAGTGAGCTTTGTTCTTAGGTGTTGGTGTCTCTTGCGTTCCCTTCACCTTACATATACATTATACATCGCGCCAGAGGGGAATCAGTCGTTCTATTTGTACTTCGCGATTTTCTATGTACTTTGTTTTGAGTTCACCAACAGATGAAAAAAGCACCTTCCTCCATGGCAATCCCATGTTCAAAAGATGCTTAAAAGATGTTAGTTTGTTGTTTGAGAGATGCTTCAAAGATGAAGAGAAAATGTTGATAAGATGCTTGAAAATGCTTGATTTTTCAAGAGGGTCAGGGTACTATTTAGTCGCAGAATGGTAAATCATTTACCACTTTCCTTTTGGAAAGGTGGAGGCTGCAGAAGGGATTTACAATAGATTTACCACTTGATGTTCGATGTATCAAAAAAGGAACCACCCCTTGTGGGGGTGATTCCCTGAAAAACCTTGATTTATAAGGCTTTTTACTTGGAGAAGTAGCGCTTCAGGAGGCCTTCGAAAGCCTTGCCATGGCGGGCTTCATCGCGAGCCATTTCATGCACAGTGTCATGGATAGCATCCAGACCATTTTTCTTTGCACAAGCTGAGAGATCAAACTTACCCTGGGTTGCACCTAATTCGCAGTCAACTC
>JAFYOL010000074.1 GCA_017560205.1 Erysipelotrichaceae bacterium
AACGAAGTGTTCGTTCATTTCTCAGCACTTAATATGGACGGATTCAAAGAATTAAAAGATGGTGAAAAAGTAGAATTTGAAGTAGTTGATGGCGATAAAGGCCCACAGGCTGCAAATGTAACTCGTCTTGGCTAATCATTTGGATATATGGACACTTGCCCTTCGCGAAAGCGAAGGGCCTTTTTGTTACAATGGTATAAAAAAGAACGTGACACGAATCGTGTCACACATGTGACACAGTGTTTCTTATTTCTTTTTATATCTTTTGTTATGTTTATATTTGCCAGATGGCAAAATAAAGTGAGAGAGGATATAAAAATGAAAGAGAACGAAAAAAGAATAGTAACAACGGGAATTGTGTATATAGTGGCATTTATTATTTGGACAATGTTGATTCAGATAGTAGATGTGCAAGCGATTGGCCCAAATGGTACCGGGGTAGGTTTTGCCACTTGGAATAGTTGGTTTCATGGATTAACAGGTGTGCATATGGTGATCTATCATATTACAGATTGGCTGGGACTGGTTCCAATATTTGTATGTATGGGATTTGGATGTGTAGGACTTATGCAGCTGATCAAAAGAAGAAGTTTATTAAAAGTAGACTATGACATTATGTTACTAGGAATATATTATGTTGTAGTAATAGCTGGATATCTGGTGTTTGAAATGATTCCAATTAATTATCGTCCTATTCTGATTGAAGGGCGTCTCGAAGCATCGTATCCATCCTCAACGACATTGCTTGTGCTGTGTGTCATGCCAACTGTAGTTTTCCAGTCCAGACGAAGAATACATCATCGCATAACCATACATATGATTAAAATCATGACTGCTCTGTTTTCTGTGATGATGGTTATGTGTCGTCTGATTTCTGGGGTTCATTGGCTTAGTGATATTGTCGGGGCATGTTTATTGAGTTATAGTTTGTATAGTCTATATTGTGCTGCAGTTAAGTATTGTGACAAGAAAGAGTGAATAGAATGGAATTTCATGAAAAGCTTCAACAGCTTAGAAAAAACAAAGGATTAACTCAGGAAGAACTTACAGAGATTCTGTATGTATCCAGAACTGCAGTGTCCAAGTGGGAATCAGGGCGTGGTTATCCGAATATTGATTCTTTAAAGGATATCTCTTCTTATTTTTCAGTCAGTCTTGATGATTTATTATCGAGTGATCAGTTGATTGATCTTGCACAGAAAGAGAGCACCTTAAATATCAGAAATAACTGTCATTTATTGATGGGACTGGTTGATTTGTTAAGTGTTTTCTTTCTGGTTTTGCCTTTGTATCCAAAAAACATCGATGGATTTATCTATTCAGTTAATTTATGGGAGTATACACAGCTTGAAGTGTACAATCGTATGGTGTACTGGATCATTTTTATACTGATGATCATGTCGGGGGTGCTGAAAGTTCTGGGATTTTACTTAAAATGGTCATGGTGTAAGAAAAGTAGTACATATTTTTCTTTTGGTTTAAGTATTTTTTCGATTCTTTATTTTGTGTTAACAAAAGAGGTGTATGTTTGTCTGATCGTGATATTTCTGCTTATGATGAAGTGTTTTCTGCTTGTTCATGCAACAACGGGTTGCTTGGAGTTGAAATAAACTGCTGATATACTATGAGCAGAACAAAGGAGAACAGAAAATGGAAACAAAAAATATACTTTATTCATTAAGAACACAGAAAGGGTATTCACAGGATGAATTGGCCGAGATAGTGCATGTCACTCGTCAGGCTGTATCACGTTGGGAAACAGGTGAAACAATTCCGAATATTGACACCTTAAAACTGCTTTCAAAATGCTTTGATGTTTCAATCAACACGTTGCTGGGATCACCTAGAGAACTGATTTGTCAGTGCTGCGGTATGCCTTTGCATGATGGCATTTACAGCAAGGAAACTGATGGTTTTTATAATGAAGATTACTGCAAATGGTGCTATGTTGATGGTGAATACCAATATGATTCACTGGATGATCTGATTGAAAACTGCATCAAGAAACATGTTCCAGACCATCAACTGAAACAAGTGCGTTCAAATCTGAAACAATTGAATTACTGGAAGCGATATGAAAGTCTAGGCGGGACAGATGCATTTGATGAATTTAAATCAAACCTGATGAACGAAATCAATGGATTAAGACCAGAAGGAATGCCTGAGATTGCTTCATTGAATGCTTTAGCTGGTCATTATGTCAATTTTGAGTATCGTTTCCCTAATGGACATACAACACAATTTCTGGATGATCAGGCAATGTATTTGGGTACACAAGTTTCATGTTTATACAATGAAGAAATCTGTTTTGGAGTTGTTGCCAATATGGATTTTATTCTGATCTGCAGCTATGAGGCTGAGGGTCATAATCCTGAATTGTTGATTTATAAAAAAAGATAACAGAGACATTAATTTGTCTCTTTTTTCTAGTTTCTTTAACATGACTACGTTACAATAGAATTAGAGGTGGTCAGTATGAATAAAGCTTTCTATGAAACAATTTTGAATAAAAAACATCATGTTTATCGACATGAAGTCAGCTGGAATCTGGCTGAAGAATATGCATCAAAAGGTTTAACACCAATTGAACGTATGGTTGATCGTTTTGAACGTCTGTGCAAGGAAGAAACACCTGTCATTTTTGAGAATGAACAGATCGTGTTTATGCGTACAGTATCCAATCTTCCTGCTATTTTTACTGAAAGTGAATGGGACGAAATCAAAGCAAAGCATTTTATTCATGAACTTGGATTTATGTCCAACTTGTCACCGAATTATTATGATGCAATTGCAACAGGTTTGTTATTGAAGAAAGAAAGTGCTGATGTTGAAGGGAAAAGAGTGATTGATGCAATTCTTGATCTTTCTGATCGTTATTTAAAAGAAGCTGAAAGACTTGGACGTGATGATGTTGTTGAAGCATTAAGTCAAGTGCCTCGTTATCCAGCACGCACTTTCCGTGAAGCTCTGCAGTTTTTCCGTATTCTTCATTATGCTTTGTGGCTTGAGGGTGATTATCACAACACAATTGGACGTTTTGACCGTTATGTATATCCATATCTGAAACATGACTTGGATGCAGGAGTTCATACTGTAGATTCTGCACTTGATCTATTGGAAGATTTCTTCTTGTCTTTTAATAAAGACTCTGACTTGTATATTGGTGTACAGCAGGGAGATAATGGCCAGAGTATGATGCTGGGTGGAGTGGATGAGCATGGTGAAGATGTGTTTAATCTGCTTTCTGAGCTGTGTTTGAAAGCATCATGCAACAATCGTATGATTGACCCTAAAATCAATCTGAGAGTGTCTAAAAACACGCCTAAGGAACGTTATACAGAAGCAACTCGACTGACAAAGGCTGGACTTGGTTTTCCTCAGTATTCCAATGATGATGTGGTCATTCCTGCATTAAAGGCATTAGGTTATGAACATGAAGATGCATGCAATTACACAGTTGCAGCATGCTGGGAATTCATTGTGCCATTTGTGGGGGCAGATGTTGCCAACATTGGAGCAATGTCGTATCCAAAGGCAGTTGATCTTGCACTTCATAACAATCTCAATCAGTGTGATACATATGAAGAATTCTTTGAATGTGTTAAAAATGAAATCCAGAAAGAGTCTGATCGTATCGCATCTGGTATCAACAACCTTTGGTTTATTCCATCACCAATGATGAATGTACTGATGGATTGTGATATCAACACATGTGGAAAATACAACAATTTCGGTATTCATGGTACAGGAATTGCGACTGCCGCAGATTCATTGGCTGTGATCAAGAAATATGTTTACGAAGAAAAGAGTCTTGATAAACAAGCATTGATTGATGCAATTGATGATAACTTTGAATCAACACCAGAATTGTTGCATCAGCTACGTTATGAAGCACCAAAATTGGGAAACAATGATGATTTTGTCGATTCCATTGCGACTGAACTGCTTGATGCTTTTGGTGAATCATTAAAAGGTAAGACAAACTGTCGTGGAGGTATCTATCGTGCAGGTACGGGTAGTGCCATGTATTATCTGTGGCATGCCAATGAAATTGGAGCTTCTGCAGATGGACGAAGAGCGAAAGAACCATTTGGCACCAACTATTCAGTATCTTTGTTTGCCAAGGTGAAAGGTCCTGTTTCTGTCATTGCATCGATGACAAAACAGCATTTTGAAAATGCAATCAATGGAGGTCCATTGACTCTAGAATTCCATCAGAGTGTCTTTGCGGATAACGATGGAATTGAAAAGGTGGGCATGCTGGTCAAAGCATTTGTTGATCGTGGCGGTCATCAACTTCAGCTGAATACGATCAATCTGGATAAAATGCTGGATGCACAGAAACATCCGGAAAATCATCGTCAACTGGTTGTACGTATCTGGGGATGGAGTGCATACTTTGTTGAGCTGGACAAAGAATATCAGGATCATGTCATTGCAAGACAGGCATACACATTATGATTGGTACTATTTTTGATATTAAAGAAATGGCGGTTCATGATGGACCAGGTATTCGTACTACAGTGTTTTTAAAGGGATGTCCATTGCGTTGTGCATGGTGTCATAATCCTGAAGGTCTTTCATCTAATGTTCAGCTGATGGTAAAAGAAGCACGTTGTCGTCATTGTGGTTCATGTTTAAAACAATGTAATCATGAAATCTGTCAGCCGTTTGGACGCTGCATTCTCTCATGTCCTGAAAACTGTCTGGAAATTGCAGGACGAACCGTGGATGTTAAAGTACTGGCTGAAGAACTGAAAAAATCAGCTGATATCTTAGGTGATCTGTTTGGAGGATTTACATTTTCTGGCGGTGAACCTTTAGCACAACCTGATTTTCTGAAAGCTTGTTTTAAAGAACTTGAAGGATATCATTTATGCATAGAAACCAGTGGTTATGCTGAACCAGAAGTTTTTAAATTAGTTATAAAGTACCTTGATTATGTCATTATGGATATTAAACTTGTTGATTCAAATCTGCATTTGAAATACACCGGTGTTGACAACAGGAAAATCCTCGAGAATTTCAGGATTTTAAAGAACAGCGGCAAGCAGTTTCTGATTCGTACACCTTTGAT
>JAFYOL010000075.1 GCA_017560205.1 Erysipelotrichaceae bacterium
AACTGACACAGGAAAACCATCTTCAAACGTAAAAACAGATAGCCTTCCACTCATGCCGTAATCTATTTCACCTGTACTCAGATTCTCAATTCTAAAGTAAGCATCATTCAGTAAAAGATTGAAATCATCGGCATCATGTTTACTGAAATACACATCAATCAGACGCTTTGTATTCTCAAACACAACTCTCTGTTTGTCTTCATCACTTGTAAGACTGACAACCTGACAGCCTGATCCATTGAGTTTATAACCCTCTGGTGCTCTGATTTCACAAATCTGAAGTTGACTGCCATATATCATCTCAGGAAGTTCAATCCTTCCCGTAAAATCAAGAATAGAATACTTCTTCAGTTCTCCTTCAACTTCTGCATACACCCCTTCAATTTCATTCAAATCAGAAACATCCACAAATCCCATTTCATTTACATCACGGACCCCTAAAGAAAACTGCTTTTCTGCATCTGCATACAGCTGTAGAGAATCAAGATTCATTTCGGCGATACGCAGATATTTTCCCCCTGTTGTGTTTTGGTAAATCTCTTCCCATTGATTTGACGTATTCATCAGATTGATCACAAATTCCGCATCATCCAGTTTCATTCCTGTTTTTTCATCAAGCTTCACAATTTCTACTGAGATTCTTCTTTTTCTGTTTTCAAACTCAAGAATTTCACTGTCTTTACTCAGAGTCACTGTCTGACAAGGCATTAACGCAAGTTCATAGCCTGCAGGAGCTTTAACTTCACACACTGTAATTTGATCACCATAATAAAATCCTGAGACTGCTGTACCGGTTTTAGTTGATATCATCGTGGATGAACCCTCTGGACCAGTCACTTCAAAAACTGCACCTTCCAGAAGCTGATTGGTTTCTGCATCTTTTTTATACAAGATTACAGGTATTTCTTTTCTGCAATTCAGAAATTCAATCTGAACGGTTTCTTTTTTATCAGGCTTGATTTCAACAGTCTGACATTGTGATGACAATTGGTAGCCTATAGGTGCTTCAACTTCACATACCTGTATGGTCTTCCCATAAGGAACTTCAACATTCAAAACACCCGCTTCAGCCTTTTTCTTCAACAATAATTCTTTCTTATCATTCTGTACAATACTGACTTCAAATACAGCTCCATCCAAGAGCTGTTTCGTCTGATCATCTTTCTTCAGAACCTGAACATCAATCTTTTCTACATCATTCACAAAAACAACTTCAACCTGCTGTTTTTCAGTCAGATCAATCTGCATCATTTCATTTGACAGCACATAAGGAAAGGTAGTTGATGTTTCCTTTAACCAGTACTTACCTTTTACAAGTGCTCCTTTGATTTCTAACACCCCATTTTCAACTGTTAAATGATCCAGAACTGTATTTTCCTGTTCATCCAGCAAATCAAAAGTATGTATACCTGTCGCACTATGACCATTGATATCCTGTTTCACAATAGTAAGGTCTTTGGTGTTCAATTTCAGATTCAGCTGATAGGAAATAGGCTCTTCACTGCGATGAACCATATAGACACTCTGCTTACCTGCAAGCACATAGACTAGACCCCCTGTCGTAATTCCTTTTGATCCTGACAGAGCATTCTGATAATCCGTATCTACTATTGTGACTGTCAGCTCATTGCCATTTTGATTTACATCGACGCCTTTTACCGATTGAACCTGAAACTGTGACAAAACACCTCTGGTATCTGTGATGGTACAGGGTTCATTCAAATCCAGTGTCAGTGTCTGCCCTGAAAAGCTGGCAGTATTGCCAAAAGAACTGGCCATCTGTTCAATCTCTGCAATTTCTGCATCAAGATTCCAGTAAGCACCATCCATTGTCTTGGCATAAAACTGGGTATACCCCAAAGCACGCCATACCGCAAGCTGGGTGGCAATGAACCAGCGATCATCATTGTGACCATAACGTCCATATCCGACATTGGTGATGTTGAACAATCTCTGCTTGGTATACTCATCCAGCACACCCCAGTCAATCTCATAGTTCTGACCAGTTCCTGCATACACATTC
>JAFYOL010000076.1 GCA_017560205.1 Erysipelotrichaceae bacterium
AAATGAATCATTAGCCCCACATATTGAGTGTTCTGTCAAGTGATTGAATGAAAAAACAGCACAAAAAAAAGAAGAGTCAACTTAACGTTGATTCTTCTTTGTGTTTCGTCATCTTAACTTAATGACATTGTCTTAACGAGCCTTTTTAAATCAGTATTCCTTCAAAGTGATCCATTTCATGCTGCAGAATCTGAGCTTCAAATCCTGTCAGTGTACGCATCTTTTTCTTCATGTTCATGTCCTGATATTCCACTTTGATTTTTTCATAACGGACTGTTTCTTTAGTCCCGATATGACACAGACATCCTTCTTCACAGATTTTCTTTCCGGAGCAGGAAATCACTTTCGGATTGATGAAACAGACAATCTTGTTGTGATCCATGATGACCGCAATACGAACCAGTGAACCAATCATGTTGGCAGCTAAACCCACACAATGATCACGATGGGCATGCAATGTATCAATCAGATTCTGGGCAACTTCAAGATCCTGAACTGTTGCCTCTCTGCTTTTCTGAGAAAGCAGAAACTTGTCTTTTACAATGTCCTTAACCATAAACTATTCCTTTATCAGAAGCAGTACGCCACCTAAAATCAACACACAGCCAATCGCCTGTGCAATCACAACCGTTTCATTCAACAAGAGTGCACCAAACACCAGACATGAAACCGGCTCAAACATCGAAAACAGACTTGCCAATGAGCTGCCCAGTACAGAAATCCCCTGCTGCAGAAACACAACAGCTAGCCACTGCGCCATAATCGCAACACCAAACATCAGCACATAAGAAATCGCAGGCTGATTCAAGATCATCTGACCTGTTGTAAAACCAAAGACTCCCAGCACAACACTCACCGTCAATGCAAAATAGAAAGACAGTTTCATGCTGTTCATCTTAGAGAGTTTCAGTTTATCAATACCCACCAGATAAATCGCAAAAGTCATGCCGCTGATTAGTGCCATCAAAATCCCTTTCATCTTGGACAAGTCCTTGAAGTCCAGAAACAACAGCACACCACACAGACAGATACCAAGTGCCATCAGATGCTTCTTGCTTAAAGAATCATGATAGACAAAATGACAGATCAGTGTCACAAACAATGGATAGAGAAAATGCAGTGTTGTTGCAGTTCCTACCCCAATGTACAAATAACTGCTGTTGAGCAGCAAAGTTGTCATGATGGATCCAAACAGTGCTACCCCTACAATACGAATCAGCTCTCCCTTTTCACAACGGAAAGGGATTTTATTTTTAATCATCAACACACCCAATAAAATGACCACAAAGAAACTTCGAAAGAAAGTCAATGTGATTGGATTGTTTCCATACTGATACGTCATTGAACACAGCACTGGCGCAAAACCATACAAAAGTGCTGATGCGATAACCAGTAAGATACCTTTATTTCTTGTCATCCTATTCCCCCTGCAACAGATTCAGCTGTTCCATTGCCTCATACAATCCATTTTCAGATGCTGTTTTCGTAACATAAGTCGCCAGTTTCTTCACTTCATCTGGTGCATTGCCCATCACAATGCTGTGTTTTGTCACTTTCAGCATTTCTACATCATTGACACTATCCCCAAAACTATAACTGTTTTCATAAGAAATATTCAATTCCTTCAACAGAGATGTGATTGCCTTTCCTTTTGAACATGACAATGGAACTACTTCTACAAATGTACTTCCCTTAAACATCTTGTCATAATTCTTTAAAAATGATAAATCAGGCCACTGATCGTCTACATTTTTAAACAGACAGAATTTCTCAAAGACCAGATCATCACTTACTTCAAGCAGTTTAAATCCATCCTGAAGATACGTCTGTACAATTCGATTCATTGGCCCATGGTTCAAAGGATCCACAACCGCAAATCCTTCTTTGGCTTCATAAACACAACTTAAATTCAGTTCTTTGATTTTATGCATGATTTCAATGCGTTCATTTCTATCAATTTCATGACGGAACAGTTCTTTTCCATCACGCATGATCCATGTCCCGCATCCGCACACAAAGCCATCCAATGGAAGTGTTTTGATCAAAGGATGCACAGTACCATAAGGACGTCCTGTATTCGCAAACAACAGCACTCCTGCATCATGTGCCTTTCTTAAAGCATTCAGTGTACCTTCAGGCACCAGAATCTTCTGATCATCACATTCAATTGTCAGTGTTCCATCCACATCAAAGAAACAGATTATCTGGTTATGTTCCATAAAAGCACCCCATTTCATCAAAATTATACACGAAGCAGTACACTTCGAAAAGAAAAACCTGTCATTGATATGACAGGTCTGTGATTTCATTTAAAACAGTTCTTTCTGATGAGTAGCGTACAGATATTCATCCACTGTGTTGCCAATACGATCGACAATCAGTTCTTCAGGATCATTCACAAGCACACCCTCACGAACTTTTGTGTACTGAATCGGCATGAACTGACTCAACAGATTCAAAGGTACCCCTGTTTTTCTCAGGTTGTGAATCATCGTTTCTCTGGCTTTTGCCACTTTTTCATTCGGCATATAGTAACGACAGCGATCTGAGAACGAATATCTGCGTTTCAAGGCAATTTCTTCCTCAGTTCCAACATAATGCTTCTGCCAGTATTTTGGTTCTTCCAGCATCGCTTCTTCCAGTACATCCATCAGATGACTCGACTTTTCCTTGTACAGAATGTTTTCAATATGAGCCAGAGAGAAAAGTGCTTCTCTCATCGCAAAGGATAATCCTGGCCCAACTTTCAGAATTGCCACTCCATCTTCAACCAGCTCACGCAGCTTGATTTTAGTCTGGTAATCGGTTGAATGCCCTTCAAAAACTATGTTGTCATATTTTCTGATGGCAGCACACAGTTCTTTCGCTTTTGTTCGATCATATTCTGTGCATCCTGCATCTTTTTCTTCTACACCTGGCTGAACAACCACCGCAATGACATTGCCCCATGCCTTTTCGAGATTTTCTTTTTCAAAGGCATTCTTGAATGCTTCCAGCGTCGCTTCAAAATCTTCTACACGAGTCACCTGAACACCTTCATCAGCACCACCCTGTGCACCACCTGGAATTGGAACTTCACTGCCCACAATGTAGACAGGTTCAATCGCATCCGGATTTTCTTCTTTCAGCTTGGCATAAGTTTCTTCTGCCACTTTTGCCAGTCTTGCACCACGAGCTGCAATGATTTCATCACTCAGACGAGTGTTCTTATCATCTGATGCAACACGCATGCTGGTGTCAATATGAATCTTAGTAAATCCTGCAGAGACGTAGCAGCGAATCAGCTCTTCTGCATCCAGCATAGCTTCTTCTTCATTCTTATAGGCAAATGTCAGAGGCCCTAAATGGTCTCCTCCCAGAAAGAGTTTTGTACAATCAAAGTTCATTTCATCAGCGATGCGATAGACAAAATCTCTGAAATCTTTTGGTGTCATCCCTGTATAACCGCCATTCTGGTCACACTGGTTGGCTGTACTTTCAATCAGGACACAGGAATTGTCTTCTTTTCCTCTTTTAAGTACTGCTTTGATCACATATTCATTGGCACTACAGCAGGAATAGATTCCTTTTTCACGTCCGTTTCCGCGATCTGAAAGAAGCTTTTGGATGGGATTTTCTTGTATGGTTTGTGTTTTCATAATTCTATTCTCCGGTTCCTGTTACTTTAATGTTATGTAAGAGGAGAGTCCTGTGGGAGCATCCGGATTTCCGCCCAGTTCAAGTGCTTTTAAGAATGCGGTCATTTGAGCCAAATAGATAAAGGAAATTCCCCATGCTGCAAAATCTTCGATTCCGGAAATCTGAATATGAGCAGTAGCGTTGTAAATATTTTCAGCATGCTTAGAAACGGTAACTACCGGTCCGCCGTGTGCAATCACATCAGCAACCATATCAGCCTGCAGAGTATCTTCTGAAGGGCTAAGGAGCATAAATACAAGAGATTTTTCAT
>JAFYOL010000077.1 GCA_017560205.1 Erysipelotrichaceae bacterium
ACGGATTTCAAACTTTCTACCATCGGAATTTCACGAAGTCTTTTTTTCATAACCTGATTAACTACAACAGTAAACACAAGAGTCACAACAAATGCATATAGATAGCTTTGAGGTTTAACCAGACGTCCAAACATGACGTTATCCAGTTCAACCATTACCATAATCGCAAGATGCAGATATTTACCCATAATCAATCCAAACAATGCCCCTATCATCGATAATATGATATTTTCATTATAGACATATTCATTAACTTCCTTATGATGGAATCCTAATACTTTCAGTGTCGCAATTTCACGAATGCGTTCAGAAATGTTGACATTGGTCAAATTGAACAGAACCACAAAAGCCAGTGCTCCAGCTGAAAGAATAATGACCACTACAATCATATCCAGTGATGCAATCATCGAAGAGAAATTGTCACGAATACTGCTGTAGAAAGAAACGGACAGCACTTCATCATAGCTTGTCAGAAGACTTGATACCTCACCATCAGTCGGTTTGGCATCCTGATCAAACACCAGAAGCAATGTATTATCTTTAGCGCGCAGATCATAAGCATCCTTATAACAGCTTTCAGTCATATAAACGAAATGATTAACATAATTTTCAGTGATGCCAAGAACTTCAAATTCTCGTACAATTCCATCTTCATTGGAGATTTCAACTGTATCTCCTACCTGAATATTCAACTGATTGCACATGTGTTCTGTAAGAATGACACCCTCATCATCCAATGTCAGATCATTGCCATTGCTTCGAACATGCAGATCGACAAACTCATCAAACAGATCGCCATCTTTTACGACCATCAATGTTGTATCCATTGTTTCGTCTTCGATTTCAAGGACACTTGATGCACAATGAACTGCCATGACATTTTCAAGCAGATCAGATTTCTTTGTCTCATCTACAATTTCATCAATACGCTGCTGCTGAAGCGACTGAGTCAATGTCGCTGTACCAATATAATGGAAAACTTCATTGAACTGACGATCAACAATCGCATTGATGGAATCTTTTACACCAAATCCCGCAATCAACAATGCAGTACATCCCGAAATACCAATCACAGTCATAAAGAATCGTTTCTTGTATCGGAAGATATTGCGTGCTGTTACCTTGGAAGTAAAGCTGAATCTTGACCACAGCCATTCAACTCTTTCAAGCAGAATCTTCTTGCCCAGCTTAGGTGCTTTAGGACGCATCAGAAGTGATGGGGTTTCCACAAGCTCAGAGTAGCAGGCAAACAGCGTAGACAGTGTTGTTACAGACACAATCAGCAATGTCGATACAATCATAAGCGGAATGTGTGTTGTAAAGCGAACTGTCGGTAAAATATACATCATATTCCATGCCGTATAGATAATGGCAGGAAACGCAATCAGACCAAATGTCAATCCAACCAGACATCCCATCAATGATGCAAAAGCTGCATAAAAGACATACTTGAACGCAATAGCTTTCGAATCATATCCAAGTGCTTTCATTGTCCCAATCTGTGTTCTTTGTTCATCGACCATGCGAGTCATCGTTGTCAGACAGACAAGCGCCGCAACCAGGAAAAAGAACACAGGGAAAATCACCGCAATAGCATCCATACGATCAATCGCTCCCTGATAATCCACATAACTGTAATGAGAATTACGATCAAGGACATACCATTGAGCCTGCTCAATCTGTTCAATCTGTTCTCTTCCACGAACCAGTTCTTCATAAGCATCTTCAAGTTGAAGCTGACCTTTGAGTTTCTCTTCCTCAAGCTTTACTCTGCCTTCTTCAAGCTGAAGATAACCCTCATCGATTTTCTTCTGACCTTCTTTGAAGCCACGTTCCGCCTGAATCTTTGCATCATCCAGCTGTTTTTGACCATCAACAACCTGCTGCATCGCATCATCCATGTATTTTTTCAATTCACCCATCAGATCTTCAACAGGCTGAAGAACTGTATCCATTGCATCAACAACGGATTGATACAACGTAATACGATCATTACATGATTGAATCTGTGAGTTCAGTTCACTCTGTCTCATAAGCAGTTCAACACGCTGAGAAACATCCACAGATTCACTGTTATCAAGAATTGCCTGGTATTCATCAAGTTTTCTTTGAGCTTCATCATACTGAAGCTGAGCCTGATCCAGTTCAATCTGAAGTTCTGCTTTTCTTTCATCACTTAAAAGCGGAGAAGATAATGAGGTCTTCAGTGTCATGATTGTGATGTTAAGTGTACTCATCTCAAGATTCAGCTGTGTAATTGCCAACTGCGCTTCATCATGTGCCGAAGAAAGATCATCCATCATCTGCAGCTGGGCATTGACTTCTTTCAATTCACTTTCCAGCAGACTCTTTTCTTCTTCTGCAGTTTTTATATTGGCAGCTGCTTCATCTCGTCTTTCAAGAGTATCTTTGTTGATGACATAATATGTATTTTCGGCAACCTTCAAAAGCTCAGTGTATTCTTCAATCTTGGCTTTACCCTCATCAATTTCATTCTGAGCATCATCCATCTGTTTCTGAACACTTGCCTTCTGTGCATCAAGTTCTGCCTGACCTTTTACAAGTTCAAGCTCACCCTCATGCAAAGCTTGTTCAGCTGCAGCAATTTCACTTTCAAACAAGGCTTTACCCTCTTCATAAGCTGCATAACCTTTGTTGTATTCCTCCATAGCCGCATCCATAATCTGACCACGGCGAAGTTCAGAACGTTCCAGGCCAAGACGTTCCAGTTTTTTAGTTACCTTTTCAATCGCATCAAAATACTCCTGATCAAAAGTATTGTATTTCTGAGCTCCTTTGACGCTTACATACACTTCGGTATAAACCTCCATGTTAAAATTTTCTTCCAGCACATACCCATAAAAACCTAATGTTCCACTTCCGATATTAGTAGGACCTTTTTGAAATGACAGATAATAAGGAGTCTGTACAATTCCTACAATTTTATAGTTTGTGACTGAAAACGTACTGGAAAGATCATCATCTGCCCCTTTCAGTTCAATCGTTTTACCGATTTCAAAAGAGTTTTCCAGCATCTGTGTTTTTTCAACGACAATTTCCCCCAGTTTCTGTGGAAGACGACCTTCAACCACAATCAGCTGATTGAGATAATTTTCATCATTTTGTCGAATCAAATCATTGTCCAAGGAATGAACACGCATGACATTAAGACTCTGACCATCATTAACCAGCACATCTGCACTGTAGGCAGGCATGATTCCTTCAACTTCACTCATTTGTGAAATTGCATCAACATCTTCCTCGGTAATTCCAAAATTGGATAGAATTCGATAATCCATCAGCTGATGTTCATCAAAATAAGTATCTGCATTGTAAGCCATCGTTGGAGCTGAGGCACAAATTCCTGCAAAAAATGCCACTCCAATCGCCGCAATACCAAAAATCGAGAAAAATCTGCTTTTTGTCTTCCAGATTTCTCGAAATGTATCTTTTAAGACAGGGTGTTTCATCTTACCACTCAATTGTATCTACATCGACAGGATTTTCATTGATGATCATTTTTTCAATCAGACCACTCTTTACATGCAGAACTTTATCTCCCATTGGACATAAAGCCAGGTTATGAGTAATAACTACAACTGTCATCTGATATTTACGGCAAGTATCCTGAAGAAGCTTCAAGATAGCTTTCCCCGTCTTATAATCGAGCGCCCCTGTTGGTTCATCACACAACAGAAGTTTAGGGTTCTTCGCAAGCGCACGCGCAATCGCAACACGCTGCTGTTCTCCACCAGACAGCTGAGATGGGAAATTGTCTTTTCTTTCTTTCAGACCTACTGCTTCAATCATTTCATCAATATTCAATGGATTCTTACAGATCTGCGTTGCAAGTTCAATGTTTTCTTTCGCAGTCAGATTCTGAACCAGGTTATAAAACTGGAAGACAAACCCGATATCATAACGACGATAATCACACAGCTGACGATCATTAAAAGAACTGACATTCTGTCCATCCACAATGACACTTCCACTGCTTGATGTGTCCATACCACCTAAAATATTTAAAATCGTACTCTTACCAGCCCCTGATGCACCAGCAATGACGACAAATTCACCCTGATTGATTTCAAAATTGACACCTGCTAAAGCCTCAATCTTGACTTCACCCATCTGATAAATCTTTTTTACATCTTTAAATTCAATAAATGCACTCATAGTACAACCTCCTGTACAAAACTTGTTACATCAAAATCCAACATAGATAAATACAGACGCAGATACAGTTTCACCAGCACAGCTGTTTCTTCAACTGTAAATTCAACATCATCAAGTCTTCTGAAACACTCCTGAAGACCACTGAATATTGAAACGGCCATCATTCTGGCAAACAGCTGAACTTCCTGTTTCATGGAAGCATAATCACTATACCCTTCAGTAATCAAAGTAACAATCAGCTGCGTAAACCAGGCAGACATCTGAAACTGGACTTCAGAATCCATAAACAGAATTTTCATCTCATCTTTATAATCATGATAAATTACAGTCAAATCATCTGCTAAAGAATCCAGAATCTGTTTCATTTCATTCTTAGAAAGATCCAGTGATGATGCCGTTTCAAAAAGACTGATTCGATCATGGGTCTTATGCTGAATCAATTCATTCAGTTTTTCAAGACACGGTGATACA
Source organism: Erysipelotrichaceae bacterium (assembly GCA_017560205.1). Classification (GTDB taxonomy): domain Bacteria; phylum Bacillota_I; class Bacilli_A; order Erysipelotrichales; family Erysipelotrichaceae; genus RGIG1896. The sequence goes on from JAFYOL010000077.1 coordinate 4,648, forward strand.
ACAAACTGAATCAGTTCATCTTTGCCTTTAAAATATCGATATAAGTTACCAACAGTCATTCCACTGTTAAAGGCAATGCTTCTCATCGATGCATCTTTTACACCCTTGGCAAGTAGCTCCTGTTTGGCAGCATCAACAATTCGATCTCGAAGTTCTTCTTTTAATACTTGCGCCATAAATAAACCTCCGTTCATTTATAACAAAAGTATACACCTGTTCATTATTTAAGAAAAGAAAAAAGATTGGAATTTCTTCCAATCTTTGATTTTTGTAAACTTAATTACTTTCTCAGACCCAGGCTCTGAACCAGTTCACGGTAACGGTTGATATCGTTGCTCTTCAGGTAAGCCAGGAATTTTCTTCTGCGTCCAACCTTCATCATCAGACCACGAGTTGAATGATAGTCATTCTTGTGTTCCTTCAGGTGGTCAGTCAGACGATTAATTTCAGCAGTCAGTACAGCTACCTGTACTTCGATAGAACCAGTATCGCCTTCTGTACGAGCGTACTTAGTCATGATTGCAGTCTTTTCAGCTTTTGTCAACATGTTGTATTTCCTCCTATTTATTGACCTAATGAACCGCGGTATCGGCGAGGAACCGTATATCCCAGTTCAAAAGCTTCTATAATATACCATAGTGAACCATAAAAAACAATCATTTTTTAAAGTTTTTTTATCGATTATAATATTTAAAAACAAGGAGTGATTTTTATGAAAATTTGTTGGATCGGTACTGGTGTCATGGGTGCTTCCATGGTCAAAAACTGCATGAAAAACGGACATGAAGCTAATGTCTATAACCGTACTTTTGACAAGGCAAAAGCCTGTGAAGACTTTGGTGCTAAAGCATTTAATAATCTTAAAGATGCTTTAGTCGGATGTGATGTTGTTTTTACAATTGTCGGTTATCCAAAAGACGTTGAAGAAGTTTATGATGTTATCTTTGAAACATGTCCTGCAGGTACAATTGCAGTTGATATGACGACATCATCCCCTGCTTTAGCTGAAATACTGGCTGAACGAGGAAAACAGTATGGAATTACTGTATTGGATGCTCCAGTATCCGGTGGAGACAGCGGAGCCAGAAATGCTGCATTGTCAATTATGGTTGGCGGTGAGAAGGAAGCCTTTGATAAGCTGATTCCACTTTTCGAATGCATGGGTAAAAACATTGTCTATACAGGAAAAGCAGGTTCTGGTCAACATACAAAGATGGCCAATCAGATTGCTATTGCAGGAACAATTGCAGCTGTCAATGAAGCTCTGGCTTACTCTAAGGCTACAGGACTTGATCCTCAGGTTGTTTTAAGCGCAATCAGCGCAGGTGCTGCAGGCAGCTGGCAGATGAGCAACAATGGACCTAAAATGCTGAAAGAAGATGATTCTGCAGGATTCTTTATCAAACATTTCATTAAGGATATGTCTTTAGCACAAAAAGAAGCTTCAGACAGAAATCTGAAGCTTGAAGTTCTTGATGAAGTATTAAAGATTTATCAGAAACTTTCTGAAGAAGGCTGTGACAACTATGGTACACAGTCCATCTATCGTCATTTTAAATAAGAAACTGTTCAAGTACAGTATTCAGTATTTCAAAGCCACGTTCAGTGGCTTTTACTTTGTCCTTTTCAATCATAAGCCAGCCTTTTGAAACACAGTTATCAAGTACATCATGATAAACATCATCTAAATCACAATGAAAGCGTTCCTTAAACAAAGAAAGACTCATCCCTTGTTTTAAACGTAGACCCATCATGACCATTTCAAACATCTCATCTTCTTTAGAAAGTTCTATTATATCAATCTGAGTTGGATCATTCAGATAATTCTGAAATCCAAATGGATGATCATATCGTACATGGTTTTCTTTACCGCTGGCACCAAGTCCCAAACCGATAAAATCATCATAATGCCAGTATGCAGTGTTATGTTTTGATTCATATCCTGGTTTGCAGAAGCTGCTGATTTCATACTGCTTAAACCCGTTTTCTTCCAGAAATGAAATTGCCTTTTCATACATATCTGCTTCTGTGTCTGCATCCAATGGTTCCATCTTCTGACGCGCAAATGCACTGCCTGGCTCAATCGTTAGGGAATACATGGATAAATGAGTTACTCCCAGCAAAACACACTTCTCAAGCGTTGAAATCCACTCTGACATTGTCTGGGTAGGAAGCGAATACATCGCATCAACAGAAATGTTGTAAATACCTGATCGATGAAGATTTGAAACTGCATTTTTAATCGTCATTTCATCATGATGACGATTCATCAGCTTTAATAGACGAGGCTCAAAACTCTGCACCCCCAAAGAAACACGATTCACCCCAAAAGAAGAAACAAGAGTACACACCTCATCAGTACAGCTTTCAGGATTCATCTCCATGGTAAACTCTTCAACCTGTGAAACATAAGCAGAAAGCATCATCAATAAACGCTTCAACTGATGCAGCTGCAAACAGCTTGGTGTACCACCACCAATATACATGGTCGTTAAATCAGAAGGCATGCATTTATACTGAATTTCTTTCTCAAGTGCATCCAGCCATTTATCACATAAAACTTCAGAATACCCTGCACGCTGAAAATCACAATATGCACAGATACTTGAACAAAACGGAACATGAACATAACATGATTTCACCATACATCTGCCCTCCTTTGCCTATTTTACCACAGATTTAATCAACATGCAGTATAGACAAATTTCTTCCCCTGTTTCAGCTTGGTATAAAACCCTAAAGCCACAAGCTGTTCCAAGGCAGTACGTCCCGTTTCATAACAGACATCTGAATATTCAATAAACTGTTCAATCGTATAATAATGCCCTGGTGCATGATGCTCCAGATAAAACTGAATCT
>JAFYOL010000078.1 GCA_017560205.1 Erysipelotrichaceae bacterium
ACGATGAATTAATCTGGAACGCTATGAATAAAACGCTTACTGGTTCGAAAGATTATTTGCTGCCTCAGCAGTATGGGTATGTAAGTGATGCGGATATAAAAGATCATTTTGATTTAAGTGCTGTATATGAGTATACATGGTATGAAGAGCTTGGCCAGTGCTTTAATACTGAAATCAGTACAATGCTTGTTGAAGATGGTTATCGTATAGCTCAGATGGTGTTGACAGATTCTGCTTCACAGAAACAGTTCATCATGACATTGGTGAATGCAGCGGGTGACTGGTATGTAGCGGAAATCGTAGAAAAGGCTGGTGAATGAGATGATTTGTAGAGAATGCAAGACAAAAAACAGAATCAAAGCGAATTTCTGCAGTCACTGCGGTCATCCTTTTACTGATGCAGAGCGCGATGCTGCTTATGCAAAAACAATTTATGGACGTTTTGAAAAGCTGGAAGATTTATGGAAAACCGTCTCTCTGGATAAAATCACAGGAAACAATATTGTAAAGATTCTCTCTTTAGTGGCTGTACTGGTGTTGGGGGGATATTCTGTATTAAAAAATGGAACACAGTTCCGCCCGCTTGAACATGAAAGCTATGAGATTCAATACAATAAATCAGTGAATGAGTATTATCTGATCAGTGAACTTGATAATTTTGATGTTTCTTTGTATCTGCCACGACAGACAGAGGAAATCACAGTTCATCAGTTGAATGAAATGAATGAATTGATGGAGACTCAAACTTATATGATTGAAGAAGCAATCAATCTTGTGAATCAGAGTGAGGTGCTTTACCAGATTGAAGCTCAGGGCAAGATTATACAGATTCGAACATTTAAGAAATAGGGGCGAAAGTCCCTGCTTTCTTTTTGAATGTAACAACTTTGAAAATGACATTAAATCTATGTAAACGATTACAAAATAATGAAAAAAAGAATTGACTTTGATATAGACGTGACCTATAATTTAATCATTAAAGGCAGTGAAGAGAAAAGTAAATCAACGGAAGTTTTACAGAGAGTCTGGGCAGCTGAAAACAGATAAATGAAAGTTGATTGAAAATGGTCTTGGAGTCGCATACCGAACTGTTAAGTAAGGCTATGACGGGAGCTCCCGTTACAGAGCTAAGGTATAACACAGATGTGCGTACCTGACGAGGAAACTGTAGTGATGCAGTTTTAAATTAAGGTGGTAACACGAGAGGTCATCTCGTCCTTATAGAGGACGGGATTTTTTATTTATAAGGGGTGATGTCATGATTGAATTAAAGAATATCGTTAAAACATTTACCGGGAAAAATACAGAGATTCATGCAGTACGAGGAGTAACACTCAACATAGAAGATGGAGATATCTTTGGGATTGTAGGTTATTCTGGTGCAGGGAAATCAACACTGGTACGCATCATCAACCAGCTTGAAAAACAGACATCCGGTGAAGTCATTATTGATGGAAAGGTGATTTCAAGTCTTCCTGAAAATCAGTTGAGACTGGAACGCCAGAAAATTGGTATGATTTTCCAACACTTTAATCTTCTGTGGTCAAGAACTGTTGCCGAAAACATTGCATTTCCACTTGAAATCGCAAAAGTAGACAAAGAAAAACGCAATCAGAAAGTACAGGAGCTGATTCGACTGGTTGGCCTGGAAGGTAGAGAAAATGCTTATCCAAGTCAACTCTCAGGTGGACAGAAACAGCGTGTAGGGATTGCAAGAGCACTCGCTAATGATCCGAAGATTCTGTTGTGTGATGAAGCAACCAGTGCACTGGACCCAGAAACAACGGATTCCATTCTGGAACTTCTCAATCGCATTAATCGTGAAATGGGAATTACAATTGTCATGATCACGCATCAGATGGAAGTTGTTCAGAAAATCTGTCATAGAATTGTTGTTATGAGTGAGGGCAAGGTTGTTGAAGAAGGTACAGTTAAACAAGTGTTTGAACGTCCTCGTCATGAAGTGACAAAACGCTTTGTACAGACTGTTGGAGCAGGAAATCTCGATAAGATTCGATCTGAATTAAAGAAACTATATCCTTATGGTCAGATTCTTCGTCTGACATTCACTGGTGAGATTTCCAATCGACCAATTCTGGCTGAGGTAATCCGTAAGGTGGATATTCCAGTCAGCATCGTCAATTCCAACATTACAACGGGTCCTGTAGGTCCAATGGGTGTGATTTACTCT
>JAFYOL010000079.1 GCA_017560205.1 Erysipelotrichaceae bacterium
AAGATACTGGACTGGCAAGATACAGTTCAGGTCATAGCTTGAGTTATGATAAAAATGACGAATTAATCTCTTAATTCGTCACTATCTTGGTGCTTAGAATTGAAAAGATAACTGATCCAGTTACTGTTACAATCGATACTATAAGTATCAACACCTGTAAGACTAAAGACATGATTTCATAATCACTCATATCCAATACCTCCTTTGCATGGTGGGTTTGTGGTAAAAACGAATCATGCAGGAGGCTATCCTCTACCCACAAAATCATTCTACACAGTCTGTTTAGACAAAACAAGAGGGCCTGAAATTGGTGGGGAATGCTGTATAACCGTTGAATTGGAGTTGTATTGCAAGTGTAAAAAAAGGAATAGTTTTCTATTCCTTTTTAATGTTTTATTTTCCTAAACCTGCTTTGTGCAGAATGAATGTGCCTGCAAGGAAAGTGCCTTGAGATATGATATTGGTGCATTGCGCCAGCCAGTGCATGGATGAAGAATCATCGAACTTAGCACTTAAGTAGCCCATTCCCAGCATGAAGATGAAGGCGATGATGTACATCACGAAGGCAGATTTCTTTTTCATCTGCAGTGATTTTCCCATCAGCATGAACTGTGTTCCTGCACATCCAATGACCTGAAGAATCACAAAGGGCATATTGGAAGTGAACACAGGGACAACGCTGTAAAGTTTATTGAATTTCTTTGAACAGATGCCTGTTAAAGATAAGAACACCAAGAGAAATCCGATTCCCTGAAATGGGAAGAAGCTGATGTCCAGTGTCTGATAATCACAGATGTTAAGGGCATACAGGATTTTCCATGTAGCTTTTAATGCACCGCCAATAAAAATCATCAATGAACCTGCAGATAAAAGTGTGTATTTTGTCTTGGACAGTTTTGAATACAGATCATTCTGCAGAAGAACTGCTGCAGCAAAGAAGAGCACAACGGGAATGAAATCCACGATGGCCATTGTGACTGTAATACCGTTCATATTACACCACAATCCACTTTACATTTTCCAGATGATACAGAGGAATCAAAGGGAAGATGATTGGTGTTTTCTTGACGTAAGCCTGATATTCAGGGTCATTGCCATAGTTCTTGTTTTGTCTGAGTTCAAGACGTTTTGCGCCGCTGAGCATAACATAGACAATCAGAATGTAGCCCAGAATGGCAATAATCCACTGCAGTCCTTTGACAGCTCCGATACCGCTGATCAGAACACCTGTCCAGAAAAGCACTTCACCCAGGTAGTTAGGGCAGCGTACGATGGTGTACAGTCCAGTGTCACAGAAACGGTTTGGGTTGAGTTTCTTGGCTGCAGATTTCTGTTTGTCTGCCAGTGATTCAATCAGAATAGCGATGGCCATGATGATTGTACCGATGATCGCAAAGATATTGGCAGTATCACCATTGACTGCGCGATAGAAAACAGGGGATACCTGTAATACATACATTACAGATACACATGCCCAGATTGTCGCTTTGACAAAGATTGGCATTGGTTTTTCAGTTTTAGTGGCATGATCCAGTGTTTTTCTGTAGCTTGCGCTTTTGATTTCACGAATCAGAAGGAATCCACCTAAACGAATACCATAAATGATAAACAGAACACACATCAGAATTGTCCAGATAGAGAGTGTTTTGCCATAAAGAAGCAAAATGGCAATCCCTGCACCTGTAACCGCAAAGCCATAGCCTACAGACAGGAAATAGACAAATTTATAGAAGCCGATCGAGCACATCAGTGCACATACAGCCAGAATAATCCAGATAGTACTAGGAAACATGATTTCACTCCTTACTTGTTGTAGCAGCTTTTAATATATTCTTTAAAGCTCTTGTCGCCATAGACATCTTTACCAACCAGTTCGTTTGTCAGTGTCCACTTAGAGAAACGGATGATGGCTTCCTTGCCATTCTTTTTCAGCTTGTTGATGAAGGCAAGCACATCAAACAGGACAACTGGTGCACGTTTAATAACCACTTCTTTACCAGCTGCTTCAAAGAACATCGTAGCGATTTCTTCATAGCTGTAAGTTTCTTTGCCGCCGATGTCATATGATGTGTTGATATCGTTCATGTGCAGCACGATGAATTCAGCCAGATCGGTTGTATCAATAACGTTGGCATGAGCGTCTTCTTTACCCAGCAGTGAAACTGAACCTTTTTCAATCATTGGCATGAATACCTTGGCAATGTCATAGAAATAACCAGTTGGACGGTGGATGACATAAGTCAGGCCACTGTTTTTCAGTTCTTTTTCAAAAAGTGCTTTTGCGTGAAGCATTGGTACAGATGGATCAGAATCTGCCTTGATGACAGAAACATAACTGAAGTGCTTGATGCCTGCTTCTTTTGCCTCTTTCAACAGATTCAGGTTTCCATTGAGGTCAATGTCATAGTTTGTGACAGTTGCACTGGTGCCTGTCAGACCTACAGTTGAGATGATCGCTTCTGCACCGTTCATGACACCTTTTAATGTTTCAGGTTTTGTCACGTCAATCTGAATGGCAGTGTATTTTCCTGAGATTTCAGGGATGTCTTTTTTAATCAGATCTAAAGCAATGACTTCATGACCTTGTTTAACGAGTTCTTTTAAAATATCGCTTCCGAGTTTACCGAAAGCACCAGCAAGTACGACTTTCATTATTTATTTTTCTCCTGTTTACGTTTATCGTTGATGATTTTGACATGTTCAGCTGTAATCAATGTCACATTGTTTTCTTTGGCCCAGTCAACGCAGCCATTAAGAACTGTCTTTAAGAATGGACGAGGTACTTTGACGAAGTTCTGCAGTGCTTCATCTGTGAATTTGATGGTGTCATGGCATCTGTCTGCAGCATAGCGGATGGAAGACAGATCAATTTCTTTTGGTGCAGGGATTGGTTCTGCGATTGGTTTTTTCAGTTTAGGGAACTGAGTGTACCAGAAGTTAGTTGAATCACGGTAGCCATAATCCACTGGTACTGGCGGGAAGTCTTTCTTTGTCACACCATTAACGATCGCATTATAATATTTTTCCTTCATCAGAATCTTATCGATGTTCAGGATGAAGTGTGCACCGTATTTGGAAGTGATGCCATTGAAATCGTTGTATGGTCCAGGATGACCATCATCAATGTCTTCTACATTGAATTTAGATGCATTTTCTAAAGCTGAATCCCAAGTGCATTCAAAAACCTGATAAGCATCTGTCATGACCTGTGGACGATTTGGATCTTTAGGATCTGCCTGTCCATCTTCCATCTTGAACTTCAGATCGCCCATCTTTTCACTGGATGGTCCAGGGAATCCCAGACGTACTGCTTCTTTGAAGGTTTCTTTTTCATCGGTGATGAAGTTGATGGCACACTTTCCTGTGCGCAGCAGGTTCATCGCTGTGTTGGATGTGTTTCTGCATTCCAGCAGCATGGCATAACGGCTCTTTCCTGCAATGTAGTAAGGAAAGCACAGGGAATAGGTTCCAATGTTCAATGATCCATCAGGATTGACTGTGCTGATGCATACAGTTGGCATTGGGAAGAAGGAAGATGTCTGATAGAAGTTATCGACAATACGTAAATCTTTAAAGCTGCTCATTGTGATGTTCCTTTCTTAATAACTGGTGAATGGCCTTTTTAAAATGTTCATCATTGATTGTATTTTTTGTTGCGCTGATCAGCATAAGTTCTGCCAGTAAAACACTGTAGTCATCATCATGGACAAACTGAATCAACAGCTTCTGAATTCTTTCTTTCATCTGATTGACCAGTAAATCATGTCGACTGGATACGACATGAGCTGAACTTTCTGCTTCTTTAAACAAGGATTCATAGTGAATGCAGTAGTTTTTCAGGTCATGATGAATCTGAATCAGTCCTGTTTCTGCGTCCTTTGCAGTATCAATGTGTCTGTCCATTTCTGAAAGACATTTGAACCAGTCTTCCAGCATGATGTGGGCAACCAGATCATCTTTCGAAGGGAAGTAATTGTAGATGGTTCCGACTCCTAAATGACATTCTTTGGCAATCAGACGCAAAGACAGGGAAGTATAACCTGTTTCAGATAAATGTTTTCTGGTGCATTCTAAGATCATTTCTTTAGCACCTTCAATGATTTTTGGCATGATTCACCTCTTTATGAACGTGTTCATAAAGAGTGTAACACTTCAGCGGATATTGTCAATAATTTCACAAGATATTTGTGGAAAAAGTCAACTAATATGTGAAAAAACAAACGACTTTGTGAAATGAAAGCGATTTCATTACAGAGATATCAGTGTTATAATGAACATTGGGAATAGGTGGAAATATCTCATTTCAAGGAGGAACTAATATGAGAATCATCGTGTGTGTAAAACAGGTGCCTGACACACAGAAGGTACAGGTTGATCCAGTGACAGGTGTTCTGATTCGTAATGGAATTGATACAAAAATGAATCCATACGACTTGTATGCACTGGAAACAGCATTGCGTATCAAAGAAAAGACAGATGCAGAAATCCATGTGATTTCCATGGGTCCAGATGCAGCGAAAGCTGTATTGGTAGAATCCATGGCTATGGGTGCTGATGAAGCTTGGCTTTTAAGTGACAGACGTTTTGCGGGAGCTGACGTACTGGCAACATCATTCACTTTGGCACAGGGAATCAAAGCCATTGGGGATGTCGATCTGATTTTGTGCGGTAAGCAGACAACGGATGGTGATACTGCCCAGGTAGGTCCCGCAATTGGTGAAGTGCTGAATATGCCTCATGTCAGCTGGGTAAGAAAGCTGATTGATGCGGATGACAAAGGTCTTGTCGTACAGCAGGAAATGATGGATTCTGTAGCTGATGTGCGTTTGAATTACCCATGTCTTTTGACTGTAGAAAAGGGTATTTTTGAACCTGGTCTTCCTTCTTATCTGAAGATGAAAGAAGCTCGCAAGAAAGAGATTCATGTGCTGAATCTGGATAAGTGCGAATGCAAAGATACAAAGCGTTATGGTCTGAGTGGATCTCCTACTCAGGTAGAAAAGATTTTTGAACCAGTGTATGACCTGCAGTCTGTACGACTGGAAGGTTCAACAGAAGACAATGCGAAAGCACTGTTTGATAAGCTGGTTGAACTGAAAGTAGCAGGAGGAAAGTAAGATGGCACAGTTAGTAGTTCATCATGACAAGTGTATTCAGTGTGGTCTGTGTGTATCAAAGTGTCCTTTTGCGGCAATGTCCATGGACAGCGGTAAAGTTGAAATCAATGCAGCCTGCAAGATGTGCAGAATGTGTGTACGCAACTGTCCAGTCGGCGCAATCACTGTTGAAGAAGAAAAAGTAGAAGCTATCGATAAGAGCCTGTGGAGAGATATTCTGGTTTATGTGGAACATGACAATGAATCGATCCATCCAGTCAGCTATGAACTGATTGGTAAAGCACTTGAACTGGCTAAACCAGTGAATATGAAAGTTGCGGCGTTGATGGCTGGTAAAAACATCAAGGAAAAAGCACAGGAACTGCTGTACAGCGGTGTTGATCGTGTGTATCTGTATGATGATGAAGAGCTGGAAACATTCCGTGTTGACGTGTTTGCGAATGTCTTTGAAGACTGCATCAACACAATGAAACCTTCAGTATGTCTGGTGGGTGCCACAACAACAGGTCGTTCACTTGCACCACGTGTTGCGGTTCGTTTTAAAACAGGTCTGACAGCTGACTGTACATCACTTGAGATGCGCGAAAATTCCGATCTGGTGCAGATTCGCCCAGCATTCGGTGGAAACATCATGGCCAAAATCATCAACACAAAATGCCGCCCGCAGTTTGCGACAGTGCGTTATAAAGTGATGAATGCCCCTGAAATGTTAAGTGAAAAACAGGGCACAATCATTGAGCGTCCAGTGACTGCAGAAATGAAAAAATCAGGCATTGAAATCCTGAAAGTTGAAAAGAAAGCAAAAGTTTCCAGCATTGAAGAAGCTGAAATTCTGGTTGTGGCAGGTTCTGCCATCAAAGATGAAAAAGGCATGGAAATGATTCATGAATTTGCATCTTTATTGAATGCTTCTGTAGCCGTGACTCGTCCGATGGTTGAAAAGGGACTGGGTCATGTGAATACTCAGATTGGTTTGTCTGGTCGTACAGTTAAGCCTAAACTGATTATTACTTGTGGTGTCAGCGGTGCGATTCAGTTTACTGCTGGTATGAAAGACAGTGAATTGATTGTCGCCATCAACAATGATCCAAATGCGCCAATCTTTGAGCTGGCTCACTATGCTGTGGTGGATGATGTGTTTACACTGATTCCTTCTCTGATTGAAAAACTGAAAGGAGCACGCTAATGAAACCTTTTAAGAAAATTGATGCACAGGACATTGCCGTCCTGAGAACGTTTGTACCTGAAGATCGTTTCTTTGTGGAAGATCAGATTCATCCTGATTATTCTCACGATGAAATGATGATTTATGGGAAACAGGAACCTGAAGTTGTGATTCAGATTAGAAATGCTGAAGAAGCTTCAAAGGTAATGAAATATGCTTCTGAACATAACATTCCAGTGACACCAAGAGGAGCTGGTACTGGTTTGTGCGGTGGTTGTGTTCCTCTGCATGGTGGTATTGTGCTGAACACTTCCCTGATGAACAGGATTCTGGAAATTGATCCAGATACCATGACGATTACAGTTGAACCTGGTGTTCTGTTGATGGAAGTCCAGGAAGCTGTAAAGAATGCTGGTTTCCTGTATGCACCTGATCCAGGTGAAAAGAGTGCGACTGTTGGCGGTAATGTGATGACCAATGCCGGTGGTATGCGTGCTGTACGTTATGGTGTAACACGTGACTATGTGCGTGGTATACAGGTGGTCACACCAACGGGTGAAATTCTGGAACTGGGCGGCAAAGTTGCGAAAAACTCAAGCGGATACAGTCTGCTTCATCTGATGGTTGGATCAGAAGGTACATTGGGTCTGGTGACTCGTATCACAATGAAAATCATGCCATCTCCTAAGAAGATGACAAGCTTATTGATTCCGTTTGAAACATTGTCTGCAGCACTGAAGACAGTTCCTGAAATCATGAAACTGCCTGAAGTTGCGACAACGATTGAATTCATGGAAAAAGAAGTACTGGATGATGCTCAGGAATATCTGGGTAAAGAATTCCCTAACCGCAACTATCCAGCTTATCTGATTGTCTCTTATTCCGGCAACTCACAGGCTCACATTGAATCCATGCTGGATACTGCATGCAACACAGCAGTGAAGTGCGGTGCACTGGATGTATTCCTGTCTGATACGCAGGAACGTCAGGAAGCCATCTGGAACGCTCGTGGTGCATTCCTTGAAGCCATCAAAAACAGTACAACTGAAATGGATGAATGTGACGTTGTCTTGAACATTGATAAGGTCGCTGAATTTGTAGATTACACAAGAGAATGTTCAGACAAATACAATGTACGCATCCGCAGCTTCGGTCATGCCGGTGATGGTAACCTTCATGTCTATGTCTGCAAGGATGGTCTGGATGATGAAACATGGAATCATGTTGTCCATGAAGTCATGGATGGTTTCTATGTGAAGGCTAAAGAACTCAATGGTCAGGTATCTGGTGAACATGGTATCGGTCATGCGAAGAAGAAATATCTTGAAGAATCTGTAGGTGAAGCACAGATGAATCTGATGAGAAGCATCAAGCGTGTCTTTGACCCACAGGGTATCTTGAATCCTGGTAAAATTGTAGATTAAAAAAATAAGTGCCTATCAGTGATGATAAGCACTTTTTCTATTTACTTGTAAAGCGAAGTCCAAAGAACGATGTAGCATGTGTCCTCTAATCTGTTTGACACATAGACAGTGAAGTTATAACCATACTCGCTGAGCTGTTTTTTCATGGCATTAATCAGATCATCAGCTGTAAGATCCGGCTTTGTAACACAGAGATGAACGATGTTCTGTCGATTTTTCAGTTTCTGTGAGATAGCGTAACTTGCGGCTTTCTGAGTTGTTTCAAACATACTGTTGTTCAATGAATAATAATCAAACTGTTCATTTGATTCAGATGCAGTATCTGCGGTTTTTGCGAATTCATAATATTGCTGTTCAGGAATATCGCCCTCAACATAATTGAAATAAGCATAGGAGGCATCTTTGAGTTTGCCATCATTGTTGTTCCAGGTAGTATCAATGTAGTACCATTGTCCATCCAGTTCAATCACATTCCAGACATGACCTGCATTCTCACCGGAACCAAATTGATATCTGACGTTAAAGTCACACAGTGAAGCCAGAAGATAGAAGGCATCTGTAAAACCCTGGCAGTTTGCCTTTTTATCCATAATGGCGCCAAATGCGGTCCATTGTCTTGGCAGTTCATTTTCTGAACTGTATTCATCATTATCTTGGTAGATGACATTTTGACTTAGCCATCTGTTCAACCATGCTTCTAGTTCAATTGGTGAATCTGTTTCAGCTTTGGCTGTATTGACGATATCCAGAGCTTTTTCATACAGTTCTTTTTCCTGCTGTGTCAGCTGTGAAATCTGATTTTCTCTATGGCATGCAATAATCTTGGTTCCAGGATAGTAAAGCGGAGTAATGACAGCTTTTTGAGTCATAGGGTTCCAGTCAGCATATCCATCAACTGCACTGGCAAGATAGAGCAGTTGCCATTTTATTCCATACTCTGCTTCAGGACCTGTATCTGCTATGTAGAGTTCAATTGTATCAACAGCTTTCAGTGACTGTTGAATGATGTATTCTTTTGCCTGATCATAAGTTTCGAAATGATAACTTCCATAATCAAGAATGTTGTCAATACGACCGAAATATTGTTCAGCCAATTCATAATCAGCATTAAGGAATGTATCATGTCCCAGTCGATATAAAGATTTGTTGAGAAAATGATATGAATCTTCAAAGCCCTCTGCTTTTTCAAAATATTCAACTGCTTTTGCGTAATCATTCTTCTGGTAAGCTTTAGAGGCAATTTGATAACTACTCTCTTTGATCAGTGCTGATGCATCTTTGTAGTCAGAACGCTCTTCCAGAATGATCAGCGCTTCTTCATAATTGGATTGTTTCATCAATTGTACGGCTTGATTGTAATGGTGCATGTCTGAACTCAGATAACTTAAAGTTCCAGCAGTAATACAGACTGTCAGCAGTACTGTTAAAATGATTGTTTTTTTGTTGAAAAATGATTTCTGATTCATTGAAAAGGTCTCCTTTATGGTTGCAGTATATCATGTTTAAAATGAAAAATAAAATTTAATGATCAGAAAAAAGGGTGTACAAACTCATTTATACTGCAATACTTTTTGCGTCTATAGAGAGGGATGCAGTTGAAAAAAACGTCAGAGATTATTCTCTGCCGTTCATGATTTCTAAGGCTTCAGCCAGATCTTCAACGTGATAATGTGCTGCATCAAGAGCTCTTTGTGAACCTGCCTTCATACAGAAGCTGTTTTCATGAAGCAGTTCAAACATTTCAATGTCATTGTCTGCATCCCCTGCAGCATAACATTCCTTGATGTCCAGATGGTTCATCTTGATGTAGGCTTCAATCCCTGAGCGCTTGGTGTGTCCAACACACAGTCCTTCAATAAAGAGCTTGTTGGATCGAATGAAAACATATTTGTCTCCATAGCGGTTCATCAGATCTTTAAGCATGTCATCAGTGTTTAAATCCAAAGGAACACGAATCAGAATTTTCCCAACTTCAGTAACATGATGGAGTTTAAATCCTTCTGCAGCAGGCAAATCACAGACTTCTTTGATGATGCCTGCTTTTTTATGATAGTGAAAGCGAGTTAATGGTTCAGGCTTCGTTGGATCATTGACGTAATAGATTCCCTGAAAGTCAGAGGTTCCACAGCTGACATAAGGATAGGTTTCATCAATGTAGCTAGTCACTTCAAGATAGTCTTCAACTGGGAAAGATGCAAGAATAAGATGCTGATCACCACTGATAATCTGATGACCATTGTAGCCGACTGCATCAACTTCACATCCCAGCATTTCTGAAATGGATTCATTGATGTCGGCTGGTCTACCTGAGGCAATGACTAGTCGAATGTCTTTGTTCAATACTTTCTGAAGGGCTTTTAAGTCCTTTTCTTTAATACCGTAACGGTCCTCTTGTAAAGGGAATAAAAGAGTATTGTCTAAATCACAGAATAAAGTTTTCATTCGTCTTCCTCCTGAATATAATTGCGGATATCTTCCAAAGGACGGACTTTGATGCGTACGTTGGAATCAGAGAGTTTCATGGTGCTGGTGTGAGTCTGATGAATTTTCGTCTCCAGTTCACGGGCACTCATGCGAAGGCCGCCTTGCTGCATGACAATCATCTGTTCAAGGTTGTCCGATGTTGCGACAGTGACATCAAATTCTTTGGCTAAACGATGTGTTGCGGTTTCAATGTAGCTGTCGGCTGTCTGTGATGTCTTGGTAAAGACAATGTACAGATTGCTTAGTTTTTTGGAGACACCTGGATTCTGCTGCACTTTGTAGGCATCAAAGACTACAATCGTGATGTGATTGTTCTGATACCCTTGATAGTTGCCTAACATGCGAATCAGTCCTTCACGGGCACTGTGCAGATCATCCTTGGCGATATCTTTAAGTGCATCCCATGAATAAATCATATTGTAGCCATCGACCAACAGACACTTTGTCTTTGGTTTTTTCAGGATGACTTCTTTTTTTGTTTCGGGTTCTTCTTTGCGGATGATGCGGTTAGCTGGCAGTTCTCTTTCTTTTACTTTGTGTGTTCGATTCATGACAGCTTCCAGTTCATCGTTGGAAATTGTATAACGGTTATGTACATAAGATGAGCTTGGTTGAGCCATATGGGTTGAAAATGGCAGGTGCATCCAGGCATCTGCTTCATTCCAAGGCACAATCACAGCAGCTCCTCTTTTACAGAAAACAGAAGAAGATGGGTGTTCCAGATCACGTTCTGGATCATAACCTGAAGCTAGAATGAGTTCATCCTGATCAGGTACTTCTTTCATGCCATCCAGTCGTGTGCTCATTTTACCGTTTCCATGAGTTAAGGAAGCCAGCGTAATCTGATAGTTCTGCATGACACGTACGGGTGCATGTCCACTTAGAAGCATTCTGCCATTGTCCAGTGTAGTCATAGCTACTTCTGCATTCATCGTTTCCAGATCAAAGAGGACCTTGGACAAATCATTGGCATCTACTTCAATCTCAAAGGCATACAAAGGCTCCAGAAGAACACTTTGAGCATTCATTAAACCATGTCTAACTGCGCGGAAAGCAGCTTCCAGAAAGTCCTGACCTTCCGTATGCTTTTCATGGTCTTTTCCACTTAACAGAGTAATTTTAAGATCGGTTAATGGTGCTCCGGTTAAGACACCACATAAATCTGCCTGAGACAGATGAGATAGAATTATGTTCTGATGCTGCAGCTTGAGCTGATCAGTTGAACATCTGGATTCCACAACGATACCGCTTCCTCTTTCAAGGGGTTCAATGTAAAGATGTACTTCTGCATAATGACGAAGAGGTTCAAAATGACCAGCACCCTCAGCAGCAGTTACAATGGTTTCATAGAAACGGACAGTTCCATTGTCAAAATCTACATTCACTTTAAAACGATCCAATATATTCTGTTTTAAGACTTCAGTCTGTATCTCACCCATCAGATGGGCAAAAATCTGTTTATCAGAAGCACGGTAAATGAAATGCAGCTGCGGGTCTTCTTCTTCCAGCTGACGCAGTGAGTTCATAAACACAAATGGGTCACATTTATCAGGAAGAATCATCTGATACATCAGACATGCCGTCAGTGTTGCATTGCCGGCATTTTCTTCAATGCCTAAGCCATCACCTGCATTCAGTTTTAATGGTCCTTTGATGGAACAGATGTCTCCGGCAAAGACTTCATTGG
>JAFYOL010000080.1 GCA_017560205.1 Erysipelotrichaceae bacterium
AATATGGATCGTATTGATGCAGTGAAAAACATTCTGTCATCTTTGATGGAAATGAATACTTTGTTGTTCAGTGTGCTGTCCTGTCAGTTTATTTCCAATGTACCTTCTGCAATTTTACTTTCACAGTTCACAACGAACTATGCAGATCTGCTTGTAGGGGTGAACATTGGTGGTGCTGGTACATTGATTGCTTCACTGGCAAGTCTGATTACATTTACACAGTTCACTTCTCATTATCCTGAAAAATCCGGATATTATGTCAAATGGTTCTCTATCTTCAACTTTGGATTCTTGTCGATTCTGACAGGGTTCATGTTGATTCTGAAATTCATCTAAGCTGACTGAAAAGTCAGCTTTTTTTATGTTTTTTTGAGGTTTTGTCGTTTTTTGGTGAATAACTGAATTGAGGAGGTATAAAATGATAGAGATTTGGATTGATGAGTTGACAGAATGTTTGGTAGAAAGAAGAACCGGATTAAAGAGAGAGACAGAGTTTGGGCAAGTTGTTATTACAGAAGAAATTCAAAGAAGATTAAAGAAACAAGGATGGTTGTTTGAATGGGATAAGGCAATTGGAATAACAGAAGCTTTAAGAATAAAAGGAGATTCAGAAATTCAGGGTCTAATTTCGTATTCGATAAAAGAAGGATATGTGGAAGTTAATTTAGTAGAGTCCAATCCAAAAAATATTGGAAAGAATGGGTGTTATGTGGGTGTTGGAGGTCACTTGTTCGCAATTGCATGTTATAGAAGTGCGTTGTCAAATGGTGATGGTGTCGTGGCGATGACTGTAAAAACATCCGTGATAAATCATTATCGTGAAAAGTTAGGGGCAATTTCTTATGGTAGAAAAGAGCGTATGATGATAGATGGTGAAGCGTCACAAACACTTATGGAAAAGTATCTAAAACGATGGTATACTACAGATGTACAGGAGGGTGAATATGCAAGAGAATTTATTTGAAAATTTTATGGAACTTGATTTAGATGAAGCTGCATCTTTAGCAGGCGGTTATGTAATTCCGTGGTATGAAATTTCAAAAGAAGTACGCGAAAAAGATGAACGTGAAATGAAAATGTATATTCAGAATCGTAAAAAGGAGAAAAGTCAAAGCTTTTAATGTAGGTTTGACTTTTAGGTTAGATAGAAAACAAACGATGCAGAGACAAAATCTCTGCATTTATTTTGTGTAAAAAGCACAGTTGTGATATGATAATCATGGTAATTATGGAGGAAAACCGAATATGAAAAAACCACTTGTTTTAGTTGTTATGGACGGTATTGGTCTGACTGATAAAGAATACGGCAATGCTGTCAAAAACTCTTATACTCCACATCTGGACAATCTGCTGGCAACTTGCCCTAACACTGCGATTAAGGCTCATGGTGTTGCAGTAGGTCTTCCAAGCGATGGTGACATGGGTAACTCAGAAGTTGGACACAATGCTCTGGGTTGCGGTCAGGTTTACAGCCAGGGTGCTAAGCTGGTTAATGAAAGCATTGAAACAAAGGCAATCTTTGAAACACCAACTTGGGCTGAACTGGTTGAAGCTGGAAAAGCACACACAATGCATTTTATCGGGCTGTTGTCTGATGGTAATGTACATTCACACATCAACCATCTGAAGGCTCTGATTGCTCGTTGTAAAGAAGAAGGCGTTTCTAAAGTACGTGTACATGCACTGCTGGATGGACGTGACGTTCCAGAAACTTCTGGTCTGCTTTATGTAAAGGAACTGGAAGATTTCATGACTGAACTGAATGATGCTTCATTTGATGCAAGAATCGCATCAGGTGGCGGACGTATGGTGATTACGATGGACCGTTATGAAGCAAACTGGGGCATGGTTGAAAAGGGTTGGAAGACTCATGTTCTGGGTGAAGGCAGAATGTTTGCCAACGCTGCAGAAGCTGTTGAAACTTACCGTGCTGAACTGGGCTGCTCTGACCAGGATCTGCCTGCATTCGTTATCGCTGAAGATGGCAAGCCAGTAGGTACTGTTGAAGATGGTGATGCAG
>JAFYOL010000081.1 GCA_017560205.1 Erysipelotrichaceae bacterium
AAGATGCTGCCATATGGATACTACACCCATCGTCTTCATGTATTTTTCTCTTGCGATCCTGCTGGTATAGGCTGGATCGATTTCTTTATATGCCACTTTCTCTTTTCTGCATCTGCTTTTGATCGTTTCAGTGATTTCTTTGTATGCAAACTCAGAAAGTATTCTGTTATATGATTTCCTATGGTATCTCATATTCATCTTCTTTTGAGTGATTATAGATTACCATAAGCCCTACATGGTTTCAAGTGGGGTCATTTTCATGAATTCTAGAGAACTTTCCTGCTATTAAATAAAAAAAGAAAGAATATCACGAGTGATATTCTTTCCTATGCTTGAATCATTTAATTAAGCAATAACGTTCTGCTTGCGAAGAACTTCTTCAATTGTAGCGATTGCTGTTTCTTCGTCTTCACCGTCGCAAGTGATAACGATTTCAGTCTGTGTAGGGATACCCAGTGCCATAACAGCCATGATTGACTTCATGTTTACTGCCTTACCACCTTCAGCCTTTTCAACAGTTACGTTACATTTGAACTTTGCTGAAGCACTTACTGCTAATGTTGCAGGTCTAGCGTGCAGACCTACTGGATCGATTACAACTGCATTTAACTTTTTCATGATTCTATCCTCCTGAATTATAACCACTTTTATTTTAGCTGATTTTTACAAAAGACTCAACAAAAACTACTGTTTACGATATCAGAAATCAACGATATATCCTGATCTGATACGAAAGTGAAACGAATTTCCGGTTCATATGGACAATTTTTCAAAATCAGATGCTTAATCATTGCACAATGACCTACACAATACTGCATTGTATCATCATGTTCCTTGCCATAAACAACTGGAACAATGATTTCAACCTGATTGTCTTTGACCACAAATCCATCCATTCCTGAACTGCTCAGCATTTCTACTTCATGATCTTCAAGATACTTTTTCATCATCTTGCGGATCTTTTTCTGTTCCCACTCTTTGTAGATGTGTGTTCTGCATTGTTTTAAAGCCTGATTTACCGCAAAGAGAAGATGATCTTCCTGCATATCAATCTGTTCCTCTTCTTCAGAGTTGATCAAGGACCACATATCAACACCGGACTCTGATGCAATCTGCAGAATTCTGCTTGTAACCGATGCATCTTCCTTGTCCAGATAGATATAGCTTTCCAGATTGGAATTGACATTGATTCCTACTTCACTTAAGTAGACCGGACTTTGAAAGAACACAACATCCTCCAGGTAAATGCAATTCAGTTTCTCTGGCAGCGTCTTAGACTTTGATGCTTTCAATACAGCCTCTTTTAAAGCTTCTCTGGTGTCATAACCATTCTGCTTATCAAACGTCTCCCACATCTGCTTAAAATTCATTGTCTGACTTTTCACACAACGTCCATAACCAGTTAATGCTTTTTCTTTTGCACGAGGTGATGTCTTAACCAAGAAAAACAAATAATCGCCTTCATTGAAATCCGCAAACTTCTTGGTGTAGCTAGGTCTCCAGAAGTTCATTGTACGATTCCCATTGATGCGATGATATTCAATCATCTGACTATTTGTCACATATGCAATGGATGCCATATTCTCACCTCAAATCATACGTTTATTTTATCACATTTTATGTGATAACTGATAACCTTTTTC
This sequence comes from Erysipelotrichaceae bacterium, assembly GCA_017560205.1. Taxonomy (GTDB): domain Bacteria; phylum Bacillota_I; class Bacilli_A; order Erysipelotrichales; family Erysipelotrichaceae; genus RGIG1896. Next base: position 1,644 of record JAFYOL010000081.1, read on the forward strand.
ATAAAGAAAAAAACCGCCTAGGCAGTTTTCTCTTCCATCATTTTTTCTAAACGCTGACCAGCTTCATAACCTTTCTTATAAAACTCTGTCATGTCCTGTTCAATGTAATGATTCTGATAGACAAGTTCCATTGTGATAGGTCCTTTGTAGTTGCATGAAATCAGTTTATCCATCAACCAATCCCAATCAATTGTACCTTCAAAAGGAATCAGATGCTCATCCTTTTCGCCATGATTGTCATGAAGATGAACACAGAAAATCTTATCTTTCAACAAATCAAAATCAAGTTCATCCTTGAAATGTGCATGCAGATGACCGCTGTCCAGACAGATACCTACATTGTCATTTTTGATATTTTTCAGAATATACTCCTGATATCCTTTGATTTTTGTGTTTTCAAATGCAATTTTTATGCCAAGCTCTTTTGCGTAATCAGCGATTTTCTGAAATCTTGCAAGTCCAATTTCATTTGGAGCTGGCGCTTCTGACTTGCTGGTAAGATGCATGCAGACTAAATCTATGCCATTTTCTCTGCAGAGCTTGAGATCATTTTTATATCGTTCCACAAAACCTTCTCCTGCTTCACCTTCCAGCCAGATGTTGTTGATTTTCTGATATCCCAAATGTGCAAAGATGACGTTAAGTCCTAATTTTCGTACATAATCTAATTGTTGCTGCTGAGATATTTCCCAATCCTTGTTGTACCATTCCACAAAGACATGTTCAAATCCTACCTCTTTGATAGAATTGATTAAATCAATGGGTGTCCCTTTCTGGTGTGCATTGCTGATTGTAACTGCAATCATAGTCTTGGCTCCTTTGTCTTGATACTTTAACTATAGTCTTTCTTTCATAAAAATAAAAGGACGATTTCTCGTCCTTATGCATTTTCTTTACAATTTCTTACGACCTTCAAATGCCTTGATCAACGTCAGTTCATCTGCATAATCCAGATGACCACCCATAGGAAGTCCATAGGCAATACGAGTCACAAGAACACCTTTTCTGGACAAGACTTTATCCAGATAAAGTGCTGTTGTTTCACCTTCCATTGTTGCGTTGGTCGCAAGGATGACTTCTTTTGTGTTTTCATCAACACGATCAATCAGACTCTGAATGTTCAGATCATCAGGAAGAATTCCCTTGGTTGTCGAAATCAGACCTTGAAGGACATGATAGACCCCTTTGTATTCATTGGTCTTTTCCATCGCGACAACATCCTTGATGGATTGAACAACACAGATTGTGCTGTGATCTCTTGAATCATCACTGCAGATGCTGCATTTCTCTTCTTCAGTCAGATTACCGCAGACTGGACATGTCTTCAGCTTTGCCTTGATATCCAGCAGGGCTTTGGCAAAGGCTTCTACATCTTCCTCATTTGCATCCATCATGCACAGTGCATAACGTTCTGCAGACTTGGCACCAACCCCTGGTAAAAGACGGAAGGATTCAATCAGTTTTTCTAATGAAGTTGGATACATTAGAACATCCCTGGCATCTTAACGCCCTGAGTGAGTGTTCCCATTTTGTTTTCACGGTCTTTTTTAGCATCTGCAAGAGCTTTGTTGACTGCCAGCATAACGCTTTCAGCTACAACTTCTGCATCATCCATCATGTCCTGATCGATTTCAATTGCAGTTACTTCCATTGTACCCATGACAGTTACCTTTACAGCACCGCCACCTGCAGTACCTTCATAGCTTGTTTCGTTCAGTTCCTTTTCGATTTTCTGCATTTTAGCCTGCATCTGCTGTGCCTGCTTCATTAACGCCTGAATATTCATTTTAATGATCCTCCTCTACAATTTTTAAATTTTCTTTACCAAACAGATCAATCAGCTGATCGACTGTTGATTTTTCTTTGACTACATCCTGTTTCTCTTCATTGCGTTTGATTGGATCAATCAATACTGGCTGAGGAAGTGTTCCTGCAGCTCTGCGCTGAATAAACAGCTGTGTGCACTCTTTGAACATATCGATGGTAATCGCAAACATCTGTTTTTCAATGTTCAGATAATCCCATAAGAATGGTTCAAGTTCTTTTTTCATTTCATTGATTTCATTGCTTAAAGCTTCATATGGAGCGGCTAAAAGAATAAAATCTTTACCGCTTGCCGCAATATCGCAATCCTTCAAAAGATTCGCATAACGTGCTACCGATAAGTTGCGAGTTAACGGGGTCAGCTTCGACCAGTTATCTGTGTCATAATTTTTGTACTGTTTATTTGCTTGTACAAGTAATCCCAACACAAATTCAGGATCCAGCTGAATATCTTTCAGGATTGCATGTCTTTCAACTGGTTCTTCTTTCTTTGGCTCTTCAGCCACTTCAAACAAAGATGGACCCTCTTCCATAACTGATTCAACATCCTCTTCATCCAGTGCCAGTGATGACTGTTCACCCGTTACTTCTTCCACTGTTACTTTATACTCAGGAAGCGGTTCAGGCTGTACAACTGGTTTCTCTACACGTACAACAGGCTTTTCTACCTTAACTGGTTCAGTCTGTGGTACATACGCAGTATCACTGATGGCCATCATCTTTAACAGACTGACTTCAAAGTAAGAAGTCACATTGGATGCAGTACGATACTTTTCCATTGTTTCCATCAATGTATCCATCATCTCAATCAGCTGTCTTGCAGGAGCCTTCTGCAGCAGTTCACTTGCCTGATCTGCACTTAGCTTTTCCAGCAGTGACTGATCATGAGTATAACTGTAGATCACAGTTTCCTTTAACAGTTCAATCAAATCCGATGTCAAACGTTTGATATCTGTACCCTTTTCAGAAAGCATCTTAATGCGATTCATCAGGATGCTTGCTTCATGATTGAACACATTCGAAAGCATGTCCAGCTTTTCTTCTGTTGTGGTAATCCCATAAATGGCATTTACATCTGCAGCAGTAATGTGATCCTGTGCATAGGCAATGCACTGATCCAGAATACTTAAGGCATCACGCATCCCGCCATCTGCCAGCGTTGCGACCAGACGCAGTGCGTCCTGTTCAACATGCAGGTTTTCTTTTGTGATGATTGCCTGCATTCTTTCAATGATTTCTTCAAAAGGAACTCTTGTGAAATCATATCTCTGACAGCGTGAAATAATGGTCGGCAAGACTTTATGAGGTTCAGTTGTAGCCAGAACAAAAATGACATGTCCTGGTGGTTCTTCCAGTGTTTTCAACAAGGCATTGAATGCACCTGCAGAAAGCATGTGAACTTCGTCGATGATATATACTTTGTAAGTTGCTTCAATTGGAGCATACTTTACTTTTTCAATGATATCTCTGATTTCATCTACACCATTGTTGCTGGCAGCATCGATTTCAATAATATCAGGATGATTTCCTTTCTGAATCGAAAGACAGCTAGGACATGTTCCACAAGGACTGTTATCTCGATCATGGCAGTTGACTGCTTTAGCCAGAATCTTCGCAATGGATGTTTTTCCTGTTCCTCTTGGTCCGCAGAACAGATATGCATGAGCGATTTTCTGACGACGTACCGCATTCTTCAATGTCTGGACGATATGCTGCTGACCTGCAACATCTTCAAAATCGACTGGACGATATGTACGATACAATGCTTTATAACTCATGACTTCACCCCTTTCGCTGATGTTCTTATTATATCAAAATCTCCTATATACTTAAACTAAAAGAAGAATTTACTCAGAAATTCTTCTTTCTCTTTTCTTCTTGAAAAAATCTTTTAGCAATTGTGCTGTTTCTTCTTTCAGAATTCCACCTTCTACTTCAGGATAATGATTCAATCCTTTAACTTCATTGATGTTGAAGTTGCTGCCAAAGAAACCACCTTTAGGGTCATATGCACCAAATACCACTTTTCTGATACGTGATTGCTGAATAGCACCTGCACACATTGGGCATGGTTCCAGTGTCACATACAGATCACACCCCTCCAGACGCCACGAATTAAGCTTTCTGCAAGCTTTTTCTATACAGAGTATTTCTGCATGATGAGTAGAGATTTGCTTCGTCTGACGCGTATTATGAGCTCTAGCAATGATTTTACCATCATAGACAATCACTGCACCAATAGGAACTTCATCCTTCAATTCAGCTTTGTAAGCTTCCTTCATCGCAGCTCTCATGTATTTCTCATTCAAATCCATCAAAGAACCTTCTTTCCATTCAAAACAGCTTCCAGCAGTTCATCGTTATGATACATCAACTTTAACAGAAAATAAGGTTCATCTTTCAAAAGAAGGTCCAGAAAAATACGATCACCTTCCCAAAGATTCAAATCATACACCTTTTCCTTTTCCACCCACTGCAGTACACCTTCATTGCAGTTTTCATTCAATTCACCTGAAAATAACTCACTCGTAAACAAATGCATGTATTCAGGATCATCGTTGTTGTAACAGAACGTTACAATTCCACGTGGTTTTAATTCATGTACATGCAATCCAGTTTCTTCATAAATTTCTCGAATTGCACACTCATCTGGACTTTCATTCTTCTCAAACTTTCCTCCAACACCAATCCATTTCCCTTTGTTGACATCTTCTTTCTTCTTGATTCGATGCAGCATCAGCATTTTATCGTCCTGAATCAGATAACAAAGTGTTGTACATTTCATAAAACTCACCTCTTTTAGATACAAAAAAGGGTACACACAAACATAGGTTCTTATGGCTGCTACGTTCCCGTCCTGACCAGATTCAAACATATTTGTTGTACCGATATGTATTATACCCTATCCCAACCATTCTAACAAGAGCTTTTTATTTTCACTGTTTAAGACTTTCTTAAGGGATTGTTCAGAAGTTCTTTAATCCTCTCTTTTATAATCATTTCAAGGAGAACACTTCATGAATATTAAGAAACTGCTTTTATACAACCTTGCAATTGCATCTCTTCTCATTGTTTGTATTATGTTAGACCTCTGGAATCTGATTCCAAAGCTTTCTTACACAGCTTCTGACTTCTTAATCACTGAATATATCAGTCCGATAGATTATGATCAGAATGGCATTGATGATGCTCATGATTTACTTTATGGGGCCAGAAAATACGCAGAGTCTGGACTGAAATACAAAAGCGGTTATTATGATGGAGGCTATCCAACAGATGAACATTCAGTCTGTACAGATGTCATCTGGTATGCGTTTCAAAGTGCAGGATATGATTTAAAACAAATGATTGATGAAGATATACAACAAAACACGGATTTATATCCGTTAGATTCACCAGATCCGAACATTGATTTTAGAAGAGTCAGAAATCTGAAAGTATTTTTTGAAAGACATGCAATCAGTCTCACACTTGATATTTATGAGATTGATGAATGGATGCCCGGTGATATTGTTATTTTCTCCCCTAGTCATATTGGTATCATATCAGATAAACGCAACAAAGAGGGCATCCCCTATCTGATTCATCATGGCGGCCAACCTAACAAGGAAGAAGATTGTATTGTAAAAAGAGATATGGAAATTACAGGTCATTATAGATGGAAATAGTGTTTCACGTGAAACACTATTTTTTATTTGAAAGGAAAGTTCTCTAGAATTCATGAAAATGACCCACTTGAAACCATGTAGGGCTTATGGTAATCTATAATCACTCAAAAGAAGAAGTTATTGGCATATACGCATACTGAATTGAATAGGTTGAGTTGGATGTCAAAGACTTCTTCTTTTTTGTTTCTAAGGGGGATTTAGCTTATGAAGACAGTAACACTATCCGATCGTTTCTATTATCATGAACTTGGAATGATTTCTTATCGATATGATTCTTACAGAAAAGATGTTTCGATGCAGGCTTACAAGCAGGAAGCAGACTCTCTGTAAGATACTGGACTGGCAAGATACAGTTCAGGTCATAGCTTGAGTTATGATAAAGATGACGAATTAA
>JAFYOL010000082.1 GCA_017560205.1 Erysipelotrichaceae bacterium
AACTCACTGGATGAGATCGCGATCACATTAAGCCTTGGCGAGTACGAGCGCCTTCGCCACATTGTAAATCTTTGCGAGAAATCCGGTGTTCATACAAAGTTTATTCCGGACTATGGCAATATCATTCCAACGGTTCCATATACCGAAGATCTTCTTCAAGAAGACTCAATTCAGTTATAGCAGAATCATATTTTACTTGTGCAGCATATGCTTCCGCTTTCTCTTTTTCCAACTTTTCTTCCTTTTGGCCAAGCATTGTATAAAACAAAGCACTCAGACTTGTTTTCTCAAGGCGCTCAACATCAGACTGTTCTCTTTTCATCGTCTTCTTGAAAGTATATATTTTATGATTCAGTTCATTTTTCTGAGCTTTCAGTTCTTTCACTTTAGCTTCAACGCTCTTTTTCTGTGATATATTTTCCTGAAGCTGAAGCAATTGTTCATTATAATCCATGAGTGTACCTCCCCACTTCAACGAGACGATCACATCATCACTCTTATCTTCTATTTCTATTGTAAACGAAGAAACCATAAAGATAAACTGCTCCTTTAGCACAATAAAGGGTGTTATTTCTTCATTTTCAGAAGAACAACACCCTTGTCTTATTGAATTTTCTTTTTAACCGGTATTACCATCCATATTTTTCGTAATGTGGATAAACTTCAGTCTTATTGTATTCTGGACCACCTGGATAGTTTGCACTCTTCAGAAGCAGAGGTGTCTTACCACGCTTCATCATTTCTTCCAGAACAACTGCAGTGACTGACCACAGGATATAAGAACTTGCAAGTCCGCTTGCTGCTGCAAAGTTAGCTTCAATGCCTTCTACTTCCAGCATCGCTTCTGCTGCAGGTGCACAGTTATCCAGTGTCAGATCGACAAATTCATACAGTTTCTTGCCTGATGAATGTACTGGACCTACACTCTGAGCATAACTCATTGAACTCATAGCGATAACCTTGATGCCCATCTTCTTAGCTTCCCAAGCCAAATCTACAACACTCTTTGTACGTCCTGATACAGAACCTACAAACAGAACATCACCTGGACGAATTGTAGATGCCTTCAGAATATAAGCACCCAGACCTTCCATATCCAGGTCCATATCACTTCTATCTCTTTCACGCGCATTGGACTGAACATCCAGTTTATAGTGGAATGTACGATAGAAAGCAGGTCCTCCACCTCTGTTAAACAGATCCATTTCAATGGAATGACAGATACCGCTCAGATAAATGTTTCCACCTGCATCAATGGTATCAGCAATCATCTTCCCTGCTGCAATGATATTTTCTCTCTGTGTTGTTTTTACCTGTTCAAACAACTGGTCGGCTCTTTTTTGATAATCATCTAAAATCATAATGTGTACTCCTTCTTTTTCTTTATTATCGCAGAGTCGAGATTCAAATTCAAAATCAAATTTATCTTTTTACATCAAGAAAAGAATGTAACTTGATGATGTGACATACACTAAGTATAATCATCTTAAGTTAGGGGAGTAGCAGACCCGATCGGGTTTTCTGAATTCGTCAGCACGATGAATTTCATCCGGATTCAGACTTCTTCAAGTGCAAGACCTATCAAGAAGATGGGTCTTTTTTTGACCCTAAAAGGAGACAAAAATGAACTATAAAAAGACAAAAGAAGAAATTCTGCAGGAATTCAGCACAAACAGCACAGGTTTATCCAGTGCTCAAAGAGAAGCCAATCAGCTGAAATATGGCAGAAATGTACTCAATGAACCTGAACAGGACAGCCTGTTCAAACGATTTCTGCTTCAGCTCAAAGACCCATTAACTTTGATTTTAATTGCAGCAGCCATCATCAGCATCATCGTTGACCCTCATGAATGGACAGAAAGCCTGATTATTGTGGGTGTTGTGATGTTTAATGCGATTTTGGGTGTGGTACAGGAAAACAACGCAGAAAAGTCACTGGAAGCCCTCAAGAAACTCTCTGCAGCCAAAGCCAATGTATTAAAAGACGGCACACGCATCAGCATTGATACTTCAGAAGTGACTGTGGGTGATATTCTGGTGATTGAAGCCGGTGATCAGATTGCGTCCGATGGACGTATCATTGAATGCTGGAATCTGCAGGTGGATGAAAGTGCACTGACAGGTGAAAGTGTTCCTGTGCATAAACATGCTGATGTCATCATGCAGGACAATGTCCCATTAGGCGATCAGAAAAACATGGTGTTTGCCGGTACAGTCTGCACGTATGGACGAGCTCTGGTCTGTGTTTGCAGCGTGGGACAAAACAATGAAGTCGGCAAGATTGCAGACATGCTGATGAAAGCTGACAATGAACAGACACCTTTGCAGAAAAACATTGAACAGATTTCCAAGATCATCGGTGCACTCTGTCTGGTGATCTGTGCGGTGGTTTTTGGATTGGAACTTGCCTCAGGATTAAGCATTCTGGATGCCTTCAAGACAGCTGTTGCGTTGGCAGTCGCTGCAATTCCGGAAGGTCTGGCAACTGTCGTCACGATCTGTTTAGCTCTAGGTGTATCCAAGATGGCCAAAGAAAATGCAGTGGTCAGAAAACTGCCTGCAGTGGAAACACTGGGATGCTGTTCGGTGATTTGCTCAGATAAGACAGGTACACTGACACAAAACCGCATGACTGTCACCGAAGTCTATACTCCTCAGACACAAAGAAAAACCTTTTCAACAGATGTACCCGATGAAATTCATCAGCTTTTGACTTATTTCACTTTGTGTACAGATGCCCAGCTGAACATCACAGAAGATGGCATGAAAATGCTGGGTGACCCAACCGAAACTGCACTGGTCTATGCAAGCTGGCTGTTGAAAGATAAAAAAGAGGATTTGATGAAACAGTATCCTCGTGTTGATGAAATTGCGTTTGATTCAGACCGTAAAATGATGAGTGTGTTTGTGCGTGATGGTGAAAAGATTCTTCAGATCACCAAAGGAGCACCCGATGTCATTCTTTCCCGCTGTACAAATCAAACTCATGAAGCTTCACAAATCAATGAACAGATGGCATCCCAGGCATTGCGTGTGCTTGCAGTTGCGATTCGTCATCATGATACTCTGCCGGAATCTGTCGATATTTCCCAGGAAATGAACATGGAATTTGTCGGTTTAGTGGGAATGATTGACCCTCCACGTACCGAAGTAAAAGATGCCATCGCCAAAGCTCAAAAAGGCGGTATCCGTACGATTATGATTACCGGTGACCATCTCATCACAGCCTCTGCCATTGCCAAAGAACTCGGTATTCTTCACGACAATGAAATTGCCGTATCCGGTACAGAACTCACTCATATGAGTGATGAAGAACTGGATGCACGCTTGGAATCCATCAGTGTCTATGCACGAGTTGCACCAGAACATAAAGTCCGCATCGTTAATGCATGGCAGAAAAAAGGCCATGTAGTTGCGATGACAGGTGATGGTGTCAATGACTCTCCTGCACTAAAAACTGCCGATATTGGATGTGCGATGGGGATTACAGGAACAGATGTTGCCAAGCAGGCTTCTGAAATGGTTTTGATGGATGACAACTTCGCTACCATCATTTCAGCTGTTGAACAAGGTCGTACCATCTATGACAACATCAAAAAAGATGTCCAGTTCCTTCTTTCCAGCAACATCGGTGAAGTACTGACCATCTTCTGTGCTTCTTTACTCAATCTGATTCCAGGTGTCAGCTTAGGTGTGCCTTTGCTTCCAATTCATCTGTTGTGGGTTAATCTGATTACAGATTCTTTACCTGCATTTGCCTTAGGCATGGAGAAAGCAGATACTGACATCATGAATCGTCAGCCACGTTCAAAAGATGAAGGTTTCTTCTCTCATCATTTAGGCTGGACCATCGCATGGCAAGGGGCAATGATTGGTGCTTTGACACTTACTGCTTATCTGATTGGAAACACACAATCTCATCTGATCGGTATGACCATGGCCTTTATGACCTTGTCTGCATCACAGCTGGTCCATGCCTTCAATGTAAAAAGTGAACATTCCATTCTGAATCGTTCTTTCTTCTCCAATCGTATTCTCTGGCTGGCGCTGATTGTTGGACTTTCCCTTCAGTTTGCGGTTATCTACTTTAAACCACTGGCTTCACTGTTTTCACTGACACCCCTTAACTTCACACAGATGCTGGTATCATTGGGGTTGGCAGTATGTACGTTAGTGATTTCTGAATTTGTAAAGTCTCACAGAAAACATTAAAAGGCTCTTAACGAGCAATGTCATTAAGTTAAGATGACGAAACACAAAGAAGAATCAACGTTAAGTTGACTCTTCTTTTTTTGTGCTGTTTTTTCATTCAATCACTTGACAGAACACTCAATATGTGGGGCTAATGATTCATTTCTTCATAATGAA
>JAFYOL010000083.1 GCA_017560205.1 Erysipelotrichaceae bacterium
AGATGAAGGTTTCAGATTACTCTGATTCCTTCATCTCTTCTTTCTTTTCTGATTTCTTCTTGAACAGCAGTTTCTTGCCTAACAGTGACATTCCTACCAGGATTCCTCCCAGTACCAACAGTCCTACTCCAGCTGGTATCTCTTTTCCACCCTCTGTATCGTTCTGTTCTTCCTGTTCTTTTTCAGGACTCTCTGGTACTGTCTCTTCAGTTTTATCTTCTGCTTCTCCTACAATGACATTCAGCTGTACACTTGTCTCTCCATAACTCAATGTCAACGTCTGTTCTCCTGTCTTTGTCGCATCATATCCGCTCACTGGACACTCTGTGATCGTCTCACTTGTTCCATCCGTATATGTCGCTGTCAATTCAAGTCCTCTCAGATCCAGCTCTTCATTCAATGCATACTCTGTCTTCTCAGGTTCTTTTGTGATCTTCAGATCGGAGATCACTTTCTTTGTCCCTGGATCACTGATCGTATCTTTTGCACCGCATGTCGAACATTTCGCTGTCTTTGTTCCGTCCTTGTAGATCGTCGCATTGTTGTTGGAAATGTATTGTCCAAAGCTGTGTCCCAGCGGCTTGCCCTGGTTGGACTTGCTTGTCTCATCACAGCGTGTACAGTAAGTCAGTGTGTAGCTTCCCTGTGTACATGTTGCAGCGACTTCTTTCGTCTTTCTGTCATGCCCCAGTGCTTTTGCACCTGTCGTTTCTGATTTCACTTCCTGACAGTGTTCACACACTTCCTTGATGATCTCATCATTCACACATGTTGCAGGTGTCGTCTTGGTCACATACTTGTGTCCTAGCGCTTCCAGTGTCTTCACCTGTGTATCTTCACATCTTCTGCATACATTGGTTTCTGACCCTGCTTCAAGACATGTCGCTTTCTTGATCGTCAGTTCATAATCATGTCCTAACGCTTCTGTTTCTTCTGATACATAACTGTCTGCACAGCGTGCACATGTATACGTCGTATATCCTGACTCAAGACATGTCGATTCTTTCACTTCTGCTTCATAGCGATGGTCCATCGCTTCTGTTTCCTTTACTTCATAATGGTCACATACTTCACAGTCTCTTCGCTGTGCTCCTTTTTCAAGGCACTTCACTTCTCCCAGATCGACCCATTCACCATATCTGTGTCCCAACGCTGCCACATAGTTTCCTTCACTTGTCGCACTGCATCGTGTGCACTTGTAGATCGTATAGCCCATCTGCGTGCAGTCTGGCTCGATCACTGTCTCTGCATAATCATGGCCTGCCACATCTGTCGTTCTGATCTCGAACTTTCCACATACTTCACAGTCTCTGCGTTCCGCTCCAGGTTTTGAACATCCTGCTTCCGTATGGATCATCCACTCTCCATACTTGTGACCCAACGCTTCCACATAATTGTCTTTCTCTACATGTCCACATACTGTACATGTGTATTCCATGTATCCTTCTGTATCACATGTCGCTGCGATCTGTTTCGATGTGTACTGATGTTCTGTCTTGGCCATCACTCTTGTCTGATAACCTTCACAGTTTATGCACTCTCGTCTTTCAAGGCCTTCTTTTTCCAATGTCGGTGCTTCGACGATCTGCCACTGTCCATATTCATGCGGCAGTGTCTGTACATAGCCATTCATGTAGCTGTCTTCACATCTTACACACTTGTGCTCTGTATACCCGACCATCGAACAGGTTGGCTCATGGATCTCTGATTCATATTCATGACCCAGTGCTTCTGTTTCATCATATTTCTCATATGCTCCGCATCGTGCACATTCACTCACTGTATATCCTGGCTCAAGACATGTCGCTTCTTTCACCGTTATTTCATCATCATGCCCTAATGCTTCGATCTTCTGTTCCTGTCTTTCCTGACAGCCTGTACAGTATCTTTCTTCAAGGCCGCTTTCAAGACATGTTGCCTCGATCACTGTTGACCACTCTGTGTATCCATGGCCTGATGATTCTACGTAGTTGTCTGCGTAGTTCTCTTCGCATCGGATACACTGATGTTTCGTATATCCCTGATTGATGCAGTCTGGATTCACGATGATCTCTTCATATTCATGACCCAATGCTTCGCTCTCACGTGTCTCATAATGATCACACGCTTCGCAGTCTCTCATTTCAAGACCGCCTTCTAAACATGTCGCTGCGATCGCTTCACTCCACTGTGTGAACTGATGTCCTTTCGCTTGTGTCTCATTGTCTCGATATGATTCTTCACATCGTCTACATGCATGTTCACTGTATCCTGCCTCAAGGCATGTCGCCTCTACCACTGTCGTCTGATAATCATGTCCCAGTGGTTCCACATGGATCGTTTCTTCATATCCGCACGCTTCACACACATGCATCTTTTCTCCTGCATTCAGACAGTCTGCAGGCACGACCACCATCGCTTCACCATAACTGTGCTGGATCATGTCCGTATAATCTTCTTTGTATGTCTCGCCGCATTCACATGTATACAATGTGTATCCCTGTTGTGTACATGTCGCTGCGATCACTTCTGTCGTATACTGGTGTTCTTCCACTTCGATGTCCTGTGTCTCATACGCTTCACAGTGCTTGCATTCTCTGCGTTCTACACCTTTTTCATTATGAGTTGGCTCTGTTTCTACGTACCACTCTCCATATTCATGGTCGATCATCTCTGTATACTCGTCTTTGTATGTCTCACCGCATTCTGCACATGTATACAATGTATATCCTTCTTCTGTACATGTCGGTGCGATCACTTCACTTGTATAATCATGGACGATGTATGGTACTTCTCTTGTCTCGAAGTGTTCACACTTCTCACATTCTCTTCTTTCAACACCATCTTTTTCTGGAGTTGGTTCGATTTCTGTTTCCCACTCACCATAACTGTGTCCCAGTGCTTCTGTTTCTGCATCTGTGTAGCTTTCTTCACAGCGTACACAAGTGTGCACTGTATATCCTGCATCGATACATGTTGCATCGATCACTTCTGATTCATATTCATGTCCCAATGGTTCCATTTCATTTGAACCGGATACGATTTCTTCACAGCGTTCACATACAGCACCTGATTCCATGCCTGGCTCTGTACATGTAGGCTCTTTACCTTCAACTTCGATTTCTACATGTCCAAGTGCCTTGATCTCTCTTGTGTCACTCTGGTTGCATGTCGCACAAAGACGTGCTTCGATACCGGCATTGACACAATCAGGTTCCTTGGTTACTTTCCATTCACCATAGCTGTGACCTGCTGCCTTGACGATATCACCATTGTAGCTGTGATTGCATCGTGTGCAGGTATAAACTGTATAGCCATCCGATGTACATGTTGCCTGTACTGTCTTGGTTGCGGCATATGCACTGCCTGAAGAATTCTTACCGCCTTCATAAACACGCATATTAAAAGTTCCTGCACTAAACCCAACCCCTGTCGTACCAATATAATTGATATAAAGATTACGTCCATTGATCCACGTACTATTGGCGTTGACTAACCCTGACTGATTGTAAGGCCCATACCATTCCACAAAATCATCCAAAGGACTTCTATCCACAAGAACTTTTCCTGTAGTCGAATCAAAAATCGTCACAAAAATACGATTGTTGCCTTTATTATCGATGATATTCTCATAACGACATGTGTAGGTGTTGTTATGGCTGATTGTAATTCCCTGCAGATTTGCAGAATAATCACGATTCATCAGCGGATAAGACCCATCCACCAATTTATACGCAGTTGTATGAATCGACGTATAACTGCCTCTAATAAAACGGATTGAAGGATATAGTTCAGTTCCGGAAGACTTTGTCGGAGAAAGCTCAAATCCAGTCAACTGATTAAAATCAATTTCAAGTACCCAAGGCTCATCTGCCAGAAGACGAATGGTTTCATCAACACTAAAATAAGTATAGGTTTTATCTATATCTTCTCTGGTCCACAATGTACGATTTACCTTGTTTTCAGATAATCCCTGACCTGTTACTGACATCATTTCATTCGTTGACTTATCATAACTGAATTCATACGCATGCAGCTGATGATCACATGACTCTGTTGGTGCTTTCACTTCAAAGTGGAATGTACTTTTCCATGTGAATTCTTTAAATAAAACTGCTCCAATGCCTGAAAGTAAATCTTTAAAAACATCATTTCCTGTTAATTCAAAATCAAAATGATCCTTGAAATATCCATCAATAACATAAACAGCCTCTGTACCATTTGTCTGTTTTTTCTGAATTTCAAATACATACGCAAGATCAGATACAGTCCACTCAAGCGATTC
>JAFYOL010000084.1 GCA_017560205.1 Erysipelotrichaceae bacterium
ACGATATCTGCAAGGAAATCCGTACAAAAGAAATCCGCGTAGAGTTACCGGAAGAAGAAAAGAATAAATAAGATTTGTTAAGAAAACGCCCACATTGTGAATGTGGGCGTTTTTTTATACGGATAAATGATATTTTTCCATCCAGTAATTAAGTTGGATGTAATAAGCAATCAACTGAGGACCGGCCATCAACTGACCATACCAAGGTGTATTCATTTCACTGTAAATCAATTCTTCCAGCTTTTCTTTTCTTAAAATCTGATGAATTGGATTATCATCATCAAGAATCATTTTTACATAATCTTCTTTGATCATACGGGCATATTCAGGATGATGTGTTTTTGGATAAGGACTTTTCCTACGATGCACGATTTCATCCGGAAGTTCATTCACAAAAGCTTTTCTCAATAAACTCTTTTCCATTCCATCCTGATATTTCATGGACCATGGAATCTGATAGAGCACCTGAACCAGACGAACATCACAGAAAGGAACACGAATCTCCATGTTGAATGCACGCGCCATACGATCTGCACGATCCGTTAAAGTCTGCATAAACCAGTCCAGATTGAGCTTCATCATCTTTTTCATCTGACGTTCTTCACAGTTTGTATCTTTATGGAAAGTCAAAGAAGACAAGGTGCTGCGAATCTTCATTTTGATATAACTATCCGCATCCATCATTCTGAATTCTTCTTTGAGATAACTTAAACGATCGGATGCACTGCTGATCCACGGAAAATGAGTCAAAGTACACAGATGAGGCTGCGTGTACCACGGATAGCCGCCAAACAATTCATCCGCACACTCACCAGACAACGCTGCAGATTCACCCATTTCCTTCATCTTTTCAAGGAAACAATACAAAGAACTGTCCACATCTGCCATAGATGGCAAATCACGTGCCAACATAGCATCCTTCAGACTCTTTCTCAATGCTTCATGACTTAATACAACTTCATGAGACTCAAAAGGATAACGTTCTTTCATCAGTTCAATGTAATCCTGATCACGGCTTTTCTGATAGAAGTTCGGCTTAAAATACACTGACTGATCTACATAATCCACACTGTACGTTCTCAGATCCTCTGATGTTTCATAAGCCTTGGCACACACAACACTGGAATCAAGACCACCACTCAGCAATGCACAACATGACTCATCACTTTGACGCTGAATTGCATCTGATACCAGATCATGCACAAAACTGATTGTCATCTCTTCATTCAATGTCCATGGTTCATCCTTTAAAAAGAAGTACGGAATGGACTGAATCCCGTTGGCTGTAAGCGACAGAAAATAACCAGGCTTTACTTCATCAATCCCCTTGAAATACGTCTTGCCAGGAGTTCTGGATGGTCCTAGAAGCATCATTTCCATCAGTTCTTCTGCACCTGCCTGTGCTTTCACAGAAGGATGTTTCAAGATACAGCGAATTAAAGAACCAAACACAACATGATCTTTACTCACATGATAAAACAAAGGCTTCAATCCCATTGGATCTCTTATCAGCAAGGCCAGATCACACAGACGATCCACCAGCACAATTGAAAAAGCACCATTCAACAAACCCATAAACTCTTCTCGATGAATCTGATACAGACGGAAAATCAGTTCTTCCACAGCATCACTCTGTACTGGATGTCCCTGTCTGAGACATTCTTCTTTCAACTCAGAAACATTGAACAGATGACCATCCATCATGATAACCACATCCCAGCCTGTCTCCTTGAAACAAGCTATTTTCCCATCTGACCCTAACACAGCTCTTTGATCACTGAAGAATTCAATCGCATCCTGATGACACATCTTTCGAATGTGATTCAAATCCAAAAAACAATGAGCTGATAATTCTCCTGCAAATGTACTCATATCCTCACCTCAAAACAGACTATGAAAGAAAAAGACTAAACAGAACCTGTTTAGTCTGAAAAAGCACATTTGTATTCTTCAACCAGTCTTTCCAAAGACATGGAGGCATTGGCAGCACTTGTCGATGGCAGTTCGACAAATTCAAGATCTGGCCAGTAACGTCGAAACAGTTTGGCTGCCGTTTTCCCGTTAACCAGAATCTTTTTAATCTTTGCCTGATCCAGCAGATACTTGATATCGGTCGGTTTTGCGTTGCGTATGGAAGCATCGGATGATCCTGCAATATCACAGCTATCAATCACATCCCATAACGCAATCTGATGACGTGATAAAAACTGTTTCTTTTCTTCCAGTGTCTGAGGAACTTCATCATTGACACATCGGGCAATCACTTTCCAGAAACGATTCTGAGGATGACCATAATAAAAGTTCTGGGCACGACTTTTCACTGATGGAAAACTGCCCAGAATCAGAATCTTCGAATCTGAATCCACATAAGCATCAAATGGATGAGTATTGTGATGTTCCATGTTGTATCCTCATTGCCTGTTTCTATAGAATATTATATAATATTTCCATGTTTTACCAAAAAAATAATGGGGGAAATTATGAAAAAAAACATCTCAGATGTTTCTATGAACATCATCAAAAAAATGCAGCAGAATGAATTGACTGAAAGTGTCATTTATGAAGAAATCTCTAAATTTGCCAAAGGTGACAACAACAAAGCGACACTTCGCAGACTCTCACAGGAAGAAAAAGCACACTATGAAATCTGGAAGAGCTACACTGGTATCGAAATGAAACCAGAAGCACTCAAAGTCTTCAAGTATAAAATGCTGGCAAGAATTCTGGGCTTTACTTTTGCAGTAAAACTCATGGAAAACGGTGAAGACCACGCACAGGAAGAATATGCACGCCTGGCTTCTGAAGTCGAAGAAAGCGTTATGATCCGTGCACAGGAAGAAGAACATGAAGCAGCTTTACTGGAAATGCTGGATGAAGAAAGACTGCAGTACGTTGGAAGCATGGTACTGGGACTCAATGACGCTCTGGTTGAATTAACCGGGTCACTGGCAGGATTTACCTTCGCCATGCAGAACACATCCCTGATTGCATTATCAGGGCTGATCATCGGTATCTCTGCAACCTTCTCTATGGCATCCAGTGAATTTCTGGCAGCACGCTCAGAAGGCAGAACAGACGCATTCAAATCATGCACATACACAGGTATCGCTTACCTGCTGACTGTTGTCGCACTGGTAACACCATATCTTTTGTTAGGGAATGAATACTACATGGTTGCACTGGCATGCATGCTGGGTATCGTAATTCTGATCATTGCAGGCTTTACTTATTACACATCGGTTGCCATGGATCAGCCATTCAAATCAAGATTCCTGGAAATGGCAGGTATCAGCATCTCAGTCGCTGTCCTCTCATTTGTCGTAGGCGTTCTAGCTAAACAGTTCTTAGGTGTAGATCTGTAAAAACACAAAAACGAGCAAAAAGCTCGTTTTTATTTTCGGTTTAGTAGCACCACTGTCTCCACATGTCTTTATTGTTCGAAAGTGACACATTTCTATCAGTATTTTTATCACTAAGTGACCTTCTTTTCTTGCCTGCTTTCTTTCTGGATATATCACCTGTTTTAAAGATGAATGTAAGTCTGTATGGATCAACTGTTCCATCTTCATTCTTACCACCAAGGATGCACTCCTCCACAATGCTATCCCAGACTGCACTATCAAATGACTGCAGCGGTTCTTCAGCATTCAAACATTCTTTGAATCGTTTTAATCGTTCTGATACAGCCATGTCATTTTGAGTCAATTTCTGATACTTCAAAAATTCATCTTCTAATTTGCTGATTTTCCCATCAAGTTCAGTCATTTTACTCTTGTAAGTATCAAGATCAATCAATTCATCCAATCTCAAGTTGATTAAGTTGTCCTTCTGTCTTTTGAATTTGGACAACTCTTTTTCTACTGTCTTCAGTCTTGATTCAGAATCATTGTTTATCAGCTGTTTATGAGCACGGACTAGAAGTTTTTCAAGTGTCTCCTTCTGAGTTCCTACCAGCTCATTATAAGCCTGTACAAATGCTGATTGAATCACTTCTTCGTCCACATTCTTTGAATCTGGACAATAGGCCTTTCCCTTCTTATTGGCAGCTGTACAACCCCATTTCACTTTCTGATAGATTGTGCTGGAGTGGATCGTTCTTCTAAAAGCAGTGCTGCCACAGAAACCACATTTGCACTTACCAGATAAAGGGTACATATGTCCATAGTTTTCACTTGTTGTCGTGTTCGCAAGACTTCTTGCACGTCCTCTTCTTTTCATGATCTGCTGAACAGTATCATAATCTTCCTGTGAAATGATGGCTTCATGGTAATCCTCCATGATAAACATTTCCTTTTCACCTTTGTTTTTTCTACGTCTTTTATCTGTGATTGGATCATTGGAATAGGTTTTTCCAATGATGATCTTTCCAGTATATTTCTCATTCATCAGAATACCTCTGACAGAACTTGAATTCCATAACCCTCCTTTAGGAGATGGAACTTTTTTCTCATTCAACATCTTGGCAATCGTATCCGCACCATCACCATCCAGATACTGATCATAGATAAATCTTACAACCTTCGATTTCTTTTCATCTACCAGCAGTTTCTTACCATCTGCAACATACCCATAGCACTCCAGCATCCCACTAGGAATCCCTTGAGAAGCTTTCATCATGATACCTCTCTTTACATGATCACTGGTAGAACGCACCTCATTCTCAGCTAAAATCGCTCTGATTTGAAGTCCCATATTGAATCCAGTATCAGAAGAAGTAAATCCCTCTTCTTCAAAGTGAATCACGACATTACGCTTCTGCAGTTCTGAAATCGTCTGAAGAAGATCAACAACATTTCTAGTAAAACGAGAAATGGACTTCGTCAAAATGATATCAATCTTGCCATTCATCGCATCTTCTATCATCTCATTAAATCCAGTTCTGCCTTCAAATGAAGTCCCTGAAACAGCAAAATCACTATACACCTTGACCAATTTCCATGTCGGTTCATTTTTAATCTTGTCTTCATAATACTTGACCTGATTATCAAAGCTATCCCTTTGATTCATATCTGTACTCACACGACAGTAAGCACAGACTCTTTTCTTATCATCCTGTTCAACAGAAACTTCATTTTTGATTGCAGGTATAACTCTTACTTTTGCCATAGTTTCACCTCTTTTTGTATTCCCTCTTTATTATATCACGCATCTTTTCTGGTACAATTATCTTTTAACTTTAACAATGTGTAAATTCCATAATCTTTCAGTATCTCCTTTTTCAGAAGGGAATACTCTTCATCACTCACTTCTTTCTTTGTGTACAGTTGTGATAAAAATGCCAATTCAACCGACATACTGATCATTTGTTCTGATTTCAAAGCACTCCCTCCTTTCTCTTACATCTTTGGTATACCACATGCAATTCATATGGCATTTTCACCAGTTCATTTGAAACAACACATCTGAACATTCGATTGATTCAAATGATAGATTATTTCTGGTTTTCCTATTCAATTCATCTCCGGTTCTTCTATCGAACTGATTTCTTCCTTCCTGTTTACACGCATCAGTTTTGTCTGTTCTTTATGATTCATCGCTCATTTTGCATGCTATTTTTCCTATTTATTCGGCTACAACTATGGCTACAACTTTATGGTTATTCTATGGGG
>JAFYOL010000009.1 GCA_017560205.1 Erysipelotrichaceae bacterium
GACAAGAATAATAAACAAATAAATCATTATTACAAACTTGAAGATTTCCTAAGCTATAGAAGTTGCTCTTTTTCATTTCTGGAAATGATAGACTCTCTTTTTCCAGGGTATCCAAGTTGATTCGATAAAACTCATCATACTCCCTACTGATGCAATATAAATAATTGTTCAACACTACCTGTTTTCCTTTTGTGGCTACCAAGCTTCCTGCCTGGTCAGGTTTTGCAGGGTTTCCTGATAATTCATTGATAATTTCAATTGGATCATCAATACCTTCCAACGCAGCATTCTCTCTTTCCTGATAATAAGTCATCTTTTCTTCATCAATTTCCCACTGTTTGCCGGTTTTAGGATTTGTGAGATAGATTATCTTTGTTCCATCCGTTCTAAATGTAACTGACTTAACAAACCCATCCACAGCATAGCTTCTTACCTCTGAAGCATCATTCAATTGACTGATTACTTTCTTTTCTCCATTATTCCAGTTCATCAACAACATTGATGGGTTTTCCATTTCAATCCCTTCTGATCTGGAAAATGCAGAATAATACATTCCAGATTCAGAAATCGGAGTGTCTGGAGAGGTGTTTTGAAAGTCTGGATAAGTCAGAATAAGCTCTGGGTTTTCTCCATGAAAATCAGTTTTGAAATGCAGATTTTCTTTTGACCTGCATGCCCAGAAATACAAACTATCTCCATCCATGCCTTTCAGGAAGGTGTTGGATGAAATTTTATCAAAAAACTTATGAGCGTCCACTTCGATGTATTCCCATGTCTTATTTTCTAAATTGACCACAAACAAATCGGAAGTGTTGCTTGCAATTACTGTTCGATACAAAACCAGATAGTCATCACAAATCAGATAAGGCCAGACTCTTTCTGAATTTGATTCAATTTCATTAAAATCGGCCATCATCTCAGTTGATTTATCTTTGATATTCAATTTGTATAGCTGACAGTTCTCCAGCCAATAAGCATTCTCTTCATCCAAAAGACCTGGACCATTCACTTCTATGAGCTTTTCAATTTTTCTTGCCTGAACATTCAATTGAACGATTTCATATACCTGTTTCTCTTCCTGATAAAGGATTGCATTAATCTTGTTGTCATATGACAAGAGAATCTTCTGAATTACTGTTCCTTTTTCCATAGACCAGTATTCCTTTTCGTCAGTATTTAAGTTGTACATCACAAGTTTATCGCCATTAATCGATACAGTATAAAACATACCGTCCTTCACTGCACTCGTATCATTTTCGCTCCAATACCAGACTTCATCAGACCCTAGGAGATCTTCTTCGCTGACATGATTTACATCGGTATTGTTCTGTGCACACCCACAAACAGTCACTGTAAGCATAATTAATAGAACTGTTATTTTTATTATTTTCTTTATCATTCTCTTTTACCTCCTTTTCTTGATTCAAGAACTTATCATATGTTTTGATTTTCAGCATAAGTCAATGCTGCCAATCAATCTCAACGGTCTCTGCATTGATAATGTCATCCCATTCTTTAAATTCATGCTGTACACTATTGAATTCTTCATGCCACGCTCTTAACAATTGATACTGAAGATTCGCTTGATTCCAACTCTTTGAAAACAGGTCTGTGATTGTTTTCTTTACATTTTCTGTATCAGACATCCCCAATGCTTTAATCTTTTCAAATCCAGTCAATTTCTGAGATGACGGATTGTATGAAAATGAAATTAAATCGCCTTTTGATGTCCGGACTGTACCATCCAAATATGGAGTGAAGCCTTCTTTGAGAGAAATTGCCAACACAACAGAAAGTGCTTCTGTTTCTTCTTCTATTTCACAATCAATACTTCTTTCACAATAAAATTCCATCAACAAATCA
>JAFYOL010000085.1 GCA_017560205.1 Erysipelotrichaceae bacterium
AATAACACAATCATTATATATTTTAACCTTTGCAGTAGCAATACTGTGTTTTTCGTGTTGCCCTAAATAAAAATCAGAAGTTTTTCGATTCATACGATCAACTTCTGATTGTTTTTTTGTCGTCTTAACTTAATGACATTGTCAAAATGACCCTTTTTGTCTTATTCACCGACAGCTTTGTTTGTCAGCATTGTCTTTAATAACTTGAAACTTGAAGGTTTCCCTACAAACGTTTCTTTTTCTCCCCAGCGAAGCACAGGAACATCTTGAACTGTTACTGGATTCCACTGAACAAGACCATTTCCATTTGGATTTCCTGTCTTAGCGAAATTGCACAAAGCTGTGCTCATTTCATCAGAAACCTTATAGTCCTTTTCAGTAAATGGTCTCCATCCATTCTTCAAAGTACCAAAGAAATACCACAGTTCACTTGAATGCCATGCCCCATGTTCATCCCCTGGAAGTCTTCTATCAAAGAACCAGCAGTAGCTGTTCTGCTTGTTCTGCTTTGCCTGAAGAGTGCACCAGTCTTTTGCCATGCCATGAATAATCAAAGGCACGATATCTTCACTGGTTGATCCCATCATGTATGGAATGTTTTTCTGTTTTCCAGCCATCGCTGCATCCAGATTGGATTCAGTCAGGAAGACACCATCAATACAAGGTGATGCAATCATTCCTGCACCCTTGGTTGCTTTTTTTACAGTTGTCCATGCACTAAACAGCTTTTCAGCATCGACACTTCTCAGCTGTTCAAGTGTTTCACAACCTGCTTCAGCTTTGACTTTGTTCCAGAAATCATAACGATCTTCACAAGTCGCCTTGGAATTCATCAGTTTATGAACTCCACCTCCACTGTTCATGACTGCCTTTGTATACAGGCCATCACTCAATGAACTTAAGACATGCTGCTGAACACTCATTGCCCCTGCAGACTGACCCATAATCGTGATATTTTCAGGATCACCGCCAAATGCTTCAATATTAGCCTTGACCCATTTCATTGCAGCCAGCTGATCAAACAGACCATAATTTCCTGTATGACCTGCTTCTTCCTTCAATTCAGGCAGACACATGAATCCCATTGGCCCTAAACGATAATTGATAGTTACCGCAACACAGCCTTTAGTTGGCCATACTGGACCATCAAAATGCTTTTCATGACCACATCCTCCAGTATATCCTCCACCATGAATGTAGAAAATAACAGGAAGCTTGCTGGATTCATCCGCATCTTCTGGTGTCCATACATTCAGATACAGACAGTCATCAGAATACGTATAAGTTTCCCCCTTGCGGAATTCATTGTAATAGAATGCTTTTTCTACAACTTTAGCTTCATCATAGAATGATCTAGGCTGATAGCTGCAGTTGCCATACTGAGTCGCATCATAAACGCCTTCCCACTTTTCCACAAGCACAGGATATTCCCATCTTCTTGCAGTGGCATAACGAATCCCCTTATAAGCAGTTACACCAGGCCACTGGCATGTTGTACCACAGATTTCACCACAATTGGTTTTCAGAATTTTACTCATAAAGCACCTCAGATCTTGAAAACACGTTCTGCATTTTTCCAGCAGATTTTTTCATAGGCTTCTTTTGATAATGTCCCCTTGTTTACCTGTTCATCAAGCCATGCACCCAGTGGGAATACCATTTCATCATTGACCATATCTGTCGCAAAGAACAGTCGGTCCTGATACGTTTCAAGGAATTTCAGACCAAATTCAGGATCACGCATGATGGCCTGACCTGCACTGTTGGCACTGAGATCTCCATACAGATTTTCATATTTCGCAAACAGTTCAGGAACACGTCCACCAGGTACAACCGGTCCCTTGCCCCAGCTGTTGCGTTCTTCTTTGATATCTGGAGCATCTTTGCTCATCTCAATCCAGAAAGTCTGAGAATGTCCCAGAATCTTCAGATTTGGATAAGTCTTAAGCACATTTTCCAACAAAGGAAGACGCGGCTCATCCACAACACCATAACTGTATCCTACTTCAGGAGACATATGGATTGTCACTGGCATATCCAGTTTTTCTGCAGCCGCAAACACTGCCTGCAGAAATGGATCATCCAGACGCTTGTTGATGCTCATTTCACCAATGCCGATAGCACCCTGACTCTTGTAGAGTGCCAGTCGGTCATAGACAGTTTCAGGATTCTTATCATCCAGCATGCACATCCATGCAAAGTATTCAGGATACTTTTCACAGATTTTTCTGCTGGTTGAATTTTTCCCCATCGGCAGTTTCTTTTCACAGCCTGACATCAACACTGCCTTGCGAATACCCAGTTCCTTTAAA
>JAFYOL010000086.1 GCA_017560205.1 Erysipelotrichaceae bacterium
AGGTTATGAAGTGGCTGTATCCAAACCACAGGTTATCCTGCAGAAGATTGATGGCGAAATCTTTGAACCAGTGGAAGAAGTTGTCTGCTCCGTACCAACTGAATACTCTGGTACTGTCATTTCCAAACTGAACCTGAGAAAGGGTGTCATGGTGGATATGGCGGAAGAAGGAAGCTATACACGTATCGAATACAAGGCACCTACTCGTGGTCTTTTGGGATATCGTTCAGAATTCATCAATGATACTCGTGGTGAAGGAACAATGGTACGTAGACTGGCTGGATATGAACCATACAAGGGTGAAATTGCACAGCGTGCTAATGGTGCTCTGATTTCAACTGAAACAGGTTCAGCAATGACATATGCACTGTGGAACATTCAGGAACGTGGTCAGCTGTTTATTACTCCTCAGACTGATGTATATGAAGGTATGATCATTGGTATGAGTGCCCGCAACCTGGATATGGAAGTCAACCCAATCAAAAACAAGAAGATGTCTGCCGTTCGTTCTACTGGAAACGATGAAGCAATGAAGCTGGTTCCTGCAAAGATTCTGTCTTTGGAAGAAGCCATTGAATTCATCAACGATGATGAAATCGTAGAATGCACACCAACAGATATCCGTATCCGTAAGCGTTACCTGACAAATCTTGAACGTCGTTACGCAATGCGTGCTGCTGGAAAAGAAGAATAAATGATAAGCTGAATTTTTACAATTCAGCTTTTTCTTTACCTTTTTCTGTGGCATAATGGGTGTGATAAAACAGGGGGGTCTACTTTATGTCAATGTTTCAACATGAGGCAAAGCAGTTCAAATTTGATATTCTTCGTGAAGTCGCAAAAAGATGCTATGAAGGCACTTTAACTGACAACACACCAGATGAACTTGCCCATCTTTTAGTTTCAAGCAATACGGACCGTTTCCGTTGCTGCATTTATAAGGAAAGAGAAGTTATTCGTGAAAGAACGAAGATTTCGTGCCTGAAAGATCCAAAAACAGGTCAGCCTGTTTCAAATCTGCAACAGATTGTGCGCGTAATTGAGCCTGCCTGTGATGGATGCAGTATCCATAAGATTCGTATTACAGACAACTGCCGTAAGTGTATGGCAAAATCATGTCTGGTATCCTGCAATTTCAATGCGATTTCCATGGGAAGTACACGTGCCATTATCGACTACAGCAAGTGTCGTGAATGTGGTGCATGTGCTCGCAACTGTCAATACAATGCAATCGTTGTGACAGAAAGACCATGTTCACAGAAGTGTCCAGTGGATGCAATCCGCTGGGATGAATCACAGATTGCCGTGATTGATGAATCCAAGTGCATCAACTGTGGTCAATGTGAAAAAGCTTGTCCATTTGGGGCAATTGAAGATTTGAGCTGGATGGTTCCAGTGATTGAAGATATCAAAGCTGGCAAGAAAGTGGTTGCCATGTTTGCACCATCCATTCAGGGTCAGTTTGATGAAGCTACAATTCCACAGATCAAAGCCAGCATCAAGATGCTGGGATTTGCCGATGCGGTGGAAGTTGCAGTTGGTGCAGATGCAGTAACCCACTATGAATTTGAAGAATTTGTTGAAAAGCAGGCTCAGGGAATCAACTTAACAACATCCTGCTGTCCAGCATTCTTGAATATGGCTCGTATTCACTTCCCAAGTGTGTATGAGAAAAACATGTCGACAACTGTATCGCCAATGGTGGCACTGGCTCGTTATCTGAAAAAGAAAGATCCTGAGCTGAAGGTTTGTTTTGTGGGGCCATGTGTTGCCAAGAAACAGGAAGCTCAGCTGCCAGGTACAGAAACGGATTATGTGCTTTCTTATCAGGAACTGGCTGCAATGCTGGTATCTCAGCACATTTATCCAATGGATATTCAGCCTGAAGAAGGTCCAGTACCAACTGTCTTTGCGCGTAACTTTGCGGTAGGTACAGGTGTAACCAAATCTGTTCTTCAGATGGCAAAAGAAAAAGGCTACGATCAGCCAGTCAAGACGGTTTATGCCGATGGCTGCTTCGAATGCAAGAAGAATCTGCTTCTGATGAAAGTAGGACGTCTGGATGCTCAGCTGCTTGAAGGAATGAGCTGTCCTGGTGGATGCCTGAATGGTCCTGTTGTGGTTGAAGATATGGCTATTGCGAAAAAACGCATGATGGCTGAAAATGCCAAGGAAAAACCACAGACCATCACAGAAAGTCTGAATACATTTGATTTCTCTGAAATCGACATGCACAGAAAATATTAATTCTTAGAAAAGAGCGAAAGCTCTTTTCTTTATCTTGCAAGTAAATCCGTTCTCAGGTAAACTTGTATCGGTAAGTAGGTGAATTTATGAGTATCTTAACTGTAGAAAAATTAAGTCATGGATTTGGTGGAAGAGAAATCTTTGAAGATGTTTCTTTCCGTTTATTAAAAGGTGAACACATTGGACTTGTAGGGGCTAATGGTGAAGGGAAGAGTACTTTCATGAAAATCATTACCAATACATTAGAACCAGATGAAGGTAAAATCATCTGGTCATCAAAAGTGAAAGTAGGTTATCTGGACCAGCACACTGTGCTTGAAAGAGGTCAGAGCATTACCGATGTACTGAAAAAGGCATATGATGATCTGTTTGTCATGGAACAGGCGATCACAGATGCTTATATGAAGATGGAAGATTGTACAGAAGATGAAATGAATCAGCTTCTGGAAGAAATCGGTGAAATGCAGGATACACTGGAGCATCGTGATTTCTATCTGATTGACTCCAAGATTGATGAAGTAGCTCAGGCATTAGGTTTGAAGGATATTGGTCTGGATCGTGATGTAGAAGAGCTTTCTGGTGGTCAGCGTACAAAGGTTCTGCTGGCTAAACTGCTTCTGGAAAAACCGGATATTCTGTTGCTGGATGAACCGACAAACTATCTGGATGAGGAACATATCGTATGGTTGAAACAGTATCTTCTGGATTATGAAAATGCCTTTATTCTGATTTCACATGATATTCCATTCCTGAATGATGTGGTCAATGTCATTTATCATGTGGAAGCTCCTAAACTGACTCGTTATTCTGGTAATTATGATGAGTTCATGCGTCTGTATGAAATTGAAAAAAGACAGCTGGAAGCTGCCTATAATCGTCAGGTAAAGGAAATTGAACGTCTGGAAGACTTTGTCGCAAGAAACAAAGCGCGTGTCGCAACACGTGGTATGGCCAACTCTCGTGCAAAGCGTCTGGAAAAGATGGAACGCATTGAATTGAAAGCTGAAAAACCAAAACCTGAATTCAATTTCATGATGGGTAGAACACCATCCCGTGTGATTGTACAGACTGAAAATCTGGTGATTGGTTATGATGAAGCCATCAGTGCACCAATGAATCTGAAACTTGAAAAAGGCATGAAGATTGCCCTGACAGGTGCCAACGGTTTAGGAAAGAGTACACTGCTGAAGAGTCTGATGGAACTGATTCCTGCGATTTCAGGAGATCTGGAACATGGTGAATATGTGGATTTTGGTTACTTTGAACAGGAATCTTCGACAAAAGATATCAGTGTTATTGATGATCTGTGGAATCATTATCCAAGTTGGACACAGTTTGAAGTGCGCAGTGCACTGGCAAAGTGCGGTCTGACTAATGATCAGATTGAATCGAAAGTCATGGTGCTTTCCGGTGGTGAACAGGCTAAACTGAGATTGTGCAAACTGATGAATTCACCACACAATGTACTGGTACTGGATGAACCGACAAATCATCTGGATCAGGATGCTAAGATTGAACTGAAACGTGCATTGAAAGAATATCCTGGTACAATTCTTCTGGTTTGTCATGAACCTGAATTCTATGAAGGTCTTGTCTCAGAAGTCTGGGATATGCGTAAATATTCATTAAAAATCTAAAAAAAGCCCGAAAGGGCTTTTTGTTTTATTCAAGTGAAACCAGATCTGCGAACTGTACACCTGAACTTGCTTTGATGGTAAAGATAAGTTCCTGTGCTGAGATTGTCATTTCTGATGTATCCAGTGAAATCAGTACACTGGCAACACCATGAACTGGCAATGATTGAGAAATTGTCAGAACGGAAGCGTGATGAGAAGACAGTACATTCAACACTTCAGAGAGTGAACCCTTGCGATGTGTCAGTGTCATGGAAATGACAGCTTTTTTTGTGGTTACTTGTGAAGAATAACGCTGAATCAGGTCTTTGTATTTGTAGTAGGTAGAACGGCTGATGCCGCAGACCTGAACTGCTTCTGAGACACCTTTGACTTTTTTGTGTTCAATCAGTTCTTTGGCTTTCAGTACCTGTTCAAAGTAGTCGGGAAGTGCATCTTTGTGCACCAGGTAAAGATCATCATTCATGAACGATAGCTCCTTTGTATGAAACCTGTAAGGGACGTAAAGTCCACTTCAATGTAAACTGGTCTTGAATTTCATTCAGATCCAGCATGTGATTGGAAATCATCAGGATGGATGGTCCTGCACCACTGATGCACAGTGCAACCTGATTATCTTTTGCCCATGCACGAATTTTATCGGTATCGTCAATCAGTTGGAAACGATAAGGCTGATGCAGCTGATCATCAACACCTGCCAGAATCAGATCCATATCTCCATTTTCCAGACCTTTAACCATGAAAATGGAATGACTGATGTTATGCACAGCCTGATGATAGGTCAAGACTTCAGGTAATGCTGCACGGCTTTTTTTAGTTGAAAGTTCAAAATCTGGACTGCAGACCACGAAACAGAGCTGATCTGAGACAGGAAGCTGACATGTTTTCCATGTGTTATCGTGTCTAATGCTGGACTGAAATCCACCATACAGACAAGCTGCTGCATTGTCAGGATGACCTTCCAAGTCACAAATCATTTGAAAGAGTTCATCTTTCGAGTACATATTTTTCAGTAATGCATTGGCTCCTAACACACCTGCTGTAAAACAGGCACTTGAACTTCCAAGTCCACGTGCTGGCGGAATAAGAGAATCAATTGTAATTTTTAGTGGGGGTACAGGCTGATTGGCTTTATCAAAGACCATCTTGCATGCCTGATAAACCAGATTGTCTTTGTTTTGATAGGCTGGATCACATCCTTCAATGATAAGTCCTGATTCAATGATTTCAAAACTGAAATCTGCAGTCAGATTCAGGGCAATACCATAAGTGTCAAATCCGCAGCCTAAATTGGCACTGGTTGCAGGGACAGTAACTTTGATCATAATGTGCCCTCCGAAATCATGCCTGTCAGCATGTCTTTAACTTCATCCAATGCCAGAAGAGTATCATGCAGAACCGGTTTATCTTTCAGCTGCAACTGTACAGGTGCAGGCTGAGCACTGATCTTTTCAAGTTCATTCATGCACTGCCATTCATCTTCTGGTACTTCATTTG
>JAFYOL010000010.1 GCA_017560205.1 Erysipelotrichaceae bacterium
GCAGGAACGAATTCACTGACTGTCTTTGCATAAAATTCGCCAAAAGATTCATCATAATGTGCATGATTCTTTGAATACCATGTTGTACGCAGATATACCGCATTTTCTGGAACTTCCAATTCATGTGTAAGAACACCATACACATCCCCAATACCATCTGTATGTTTAACACCGCTGATATAATTCTTATCTGCATCATAGAATGCAAGCCCTGTTGATGTTCCTGCGTTAATAGTATCTGCAGTAACAAGCTTAATTGAATCCAGCATTGAAATATCAACATAATCACTCGCCATCCAGCCATTATATGAAAGCTGTCTTCCAGATGTTGCATCAATCATCAAACCATCCGTCCATGTAAACAGATTTGTAAGGTCGATTTCCTGCAATTTCAATTCAGAATACCCACATACTGAACATGTATGAGTTGTATAGCCCTGTTCAGTGCATGTTGGTGCTGTGATTATTGACTCATAGCGATGTGTATGTGAAGGAACATAAATCTTCAATACATCCTTCAAATCCTCTTCACTCATATCTTCAAGCGATGTCTTTGACTGTTTGGAAACATTGAAAGCACGAAGTGTGTAGTTAGACCACCACTCTTCTGTTACAAGAACATAAGATTTTGATGTCACATTTTCGCGTGTTCCAGTCTGAACAATATCTTCTACCCAACCATCTGGACGATACTGCCATCCAGATTCAAGCAGAATGATAGACCCTACTGGTAAATCTTCTTTTGTAAATCGGATTGTCGCAAAGAACTTGTCACTATTGGTAGCATCTTTTATTGTTGACTGATAACCATTTTCTTTTTGTGGATGCCAGTATGCACCATTTTCAATATCAAAGTTCAAAAGCAGATATGAATCATCTGGCATGACCTGAATATGAGTTGACTGTGTCACTTCATATGGTGTCTTAAATGCAGCGTTCACAGCTTCAATCAGAATTTCTTTTTCTTCTGCGCTAACACCTGACGGAGCATAATCAATTTCATCAATAGAAAGACCAGTTACTGTCTTAATAAACATTAATCCTGTCAGATAGCGTCCAATATCATAACTCATATGATATCCATCTCGAGTCAATGTATCCCCAAGCAATGATGTACGCGTATTCTGTACTGCTGTACCTGATGGCACAACAAAATCAATATGTTCATTCGTCAGAATCTTAGACTGTACTGCTGAAACAATCGCATTGTACATTGTCATCTGATCTTTGTTGTAGTTTACAAAACTTGAATGAGTAGAATCCTGCTGATAAGCCCATGTCATATGCCATCCCAGCTTTGTGCAGAGATTCTTGTTTTCATTCTTATCTGAAGAAATCTGGTCTTTTACATAAGCAATCAAATCAGTGAAATCCTGATTATAGCTGCTTTCAACACCACTGAGAGCACTCCACTGCTGCATTGAAATGTAGTCCCAGCTTCTTTCAGTTAATGCTGTACTCATTTTATAATTCTTTTTGGTTACCCACGTACTATTGTCATTGAAATAGTATGTGTATGCTGATTTATCGCCTCTTGCATTGTTTGCATGCGTTTCAAGCGAGCATCCACCAATATATAAATTACCGACAACAACATTTTCTACACCTAAATCTTGTGCAATCTGATAAGCATATTCCAGCGCATCCACTGAGAAACTGTTACCAATTGCCAAAATTTCAAGAACTCCATCTCCATCAACGTCCCATGATGTTGTCTTATCATGCTCACACACGATGACCTCTTTTTCCTCATGGTTACACACTGAACATGTACGAACCTTTTCACCATTTTCTGTTGATGATGGATACTTAGTGATTGTCCAATTACTATAGTCATGTTCAGCATTCAAAATGTAGACTTCATTTTCATCTGTGATTTTCCACATTGGAATGTTGGCATATTTTGCACCTTCTGGGGCAACCAGATATCCTCCATTAGCACTGAATTCTGCATATGTATCTGCAGGTGCCAATGTCTTGATTGGTCCATAGTCATCAAACCATGTCATTCGGATACCATTGGATGATGCATGTCCATTTTCTTTTGCCTTACCGAAGGAAGTTGCATAGAGATGATCTCCTTCAGTTACCGGAATTGTAATGGATGTAACAGTTCCTGAACTATGTACTGACCAATGCGTACCTGATGTAAAGAATTCATCATCATGGGTCTGATTCAGCCACAGATTAGTATTTGAACAGTAGCTTTCAGGCAATTCATTGACATGTTCTGCCCAATCATAGAGTTGCCATACACCATCAACATAAGTTGTCTGTACATGACCGCACAATGCACAAGTCTTTTCAAAAATTCCTGGATTGTCTTTTGTAGGAGCTGACACTTCAGTCCATTCTGAAAAATCATGAACATGAACATCCTGTAATGCACCAGATTCAATGACTGTTACATAATTGATAATCCCCTGATCCAGTGCATACTTTGCAGTACCCATGTATCCAAAACTCAATTCTCTTCCTGAAAGAGCGTTGGATTCAGTACCCATATCTCCACTTGAACCAGTGAAATAACGTGTCATTGGTCCAATCTGTTCACCATCCACAAACAGATAAATCGTATTTGTGTTGTCTTCATTGATTACATTGTAAAGACGATATGTATGTTCCTGAGTCACATCAATGTTGTACTCATTCAAATTCACACCATAACTTACATGTGTTGTTGTTCCATAGTAGCCAATACTGAGTCGATTGTATTTACCACTCACTAAAATAGTAGAAGCACCTGGTGTTGCTGAAGCACCATCTTCATTGAACAGTTTCTTGCTGGTAGTGGATTCTGCATCAATCCATGCACCACTCATTTTCCATTCAAGCAGCCAGTTTTCATCTGGAAGCAATACAAATGGTTTTTCAAATGCATATTGTGTATCGATAAACAGACCATTTTCTGTCTTACCTGATGTTCTTGTAATCTTATTTTCATTTTCACCTGTAGAAATCAAGGTTCCATTCTTCAATTCCCACTGATAAGAAGTCAGTTCTCTTCCTGATACAACAACAGTATTTGACTGTACATTAATCGCTGAAAGAGTACCGCTAGTCAGATAAGATTCAGCCAGAAGATCATAATAGTTATAGCTTAAGCCTTCACCTAATTCATAAGTGACTTCTTTTGATTTATAAACAGGATACACCTTAGGCACAACCAATGTACCACTTGAACCTACTTTAGATGCTTTCAGCTCATCAGCTAAAGTAATGCCATCCCAAGTAACCAGTTCAACTGTTGTTTCAACATCCTCTGGTTCATTGATTCCTAAATAAACCATGGTATTACGTACAGATTCACGACCAACTTCATTGTATCCAATCTGATTGTAATGAATGGAATCATGCACTGCAGCAGGTGTTGTTGGTGTATACCAGCTAGCTTTCTGTGCTACCTGTGGTGTATAGTCCACCGTACCATTTTCATAGTGCGCATTAAAATAAGCTGACACGCCATCTGTGCCATCTGGCATTGTTACCCAGTCTTCACCAATGTTGCATACCAGCCAGATGTCTTCAAGTTCTGGATTGTTTGTCATCCAGTACTGAGCAACACGTGGACCTGTCATACGCAGATCAAGGAAAGACTCATGATATTTTGCAGTTGTTGTGTATTTTGAAATACCTTCACGATATGAGATATACGAAGCATGTCCTGTACGAACTGGGATAATACCGCCAAATTCAAACGTTCTCTCTGGTGTAGATGGATCCTGATCGTGATCAAAACTTAAATCTGTCTTCAGATTATGATGTAAAGTCAGATATCGATCAACATACCACTGAGCTGTCTGAGAATAATCTGAACA
>JAFYOL010000087.1 GCA_017560205.1 Erysipelotrichaceae bacterium
ATACCCCTTCACCAGCTTTTCGTAAACATCTCGACCTACCAGTGAAAGTGCCTGTTCTTCCAGGTTCTTAGGTTCTGTAATGTTGAGGTCCTTGACCTGTTTTTCAATCATGTCTTTTGCTTCCTGAGGAGTGCGAATGTTCCACATCTTTGAGAATGTGTTCATGTTGAATGGCAGATTATACAGTTCATCCTTGTATACTGCAATTGGAGAGTTAATGTAGTGGTTGAATTCCGCAAATTGATTTACATAATCCCACACTTTTTTATTTGATGTATGGAAAATATGAGCACCATACTGATGCACGTTAATACCACTGACTTCTTTTGTATAAATGTTCCCTGCAATGTGATCACGCTTATCAATCACAAGGCATTTCTTTCCTGCTTTTTTAAGTTCATATGCGCAGACAGCACCATAAAGCCCTGCACCAACAATTAAATAATCAAACATATGTTCACCATCATACTTTCTTCCATTATTTTACACTAAATAACATGGAACTTCAATCAATGTTCTGTACCACCTGTCACTGAAATATCCTGTTGATAAGAGATGATTGCTTCAACTGCAGCACACAGACCTTTTACAATCATTTTTAAAGACATGGATGGATACTTCGGTTTATCAACAGTCTGCTCAGGCAAAAATGGGATATGCACAAAGCCGGCACGTTTATCTGGGTATTGAGTAGCACACAGATGCAATATGCCGTACATCACATGGTTGCAGACAAAAGTCCCTGCAGTATTAGAGACACTGGCCATTACCCCTGCATCATTCATCGCCTTAACCATTGCTTTGATTGGAAGAGTTGAAAAATAGGCAGCTGGGCCATCTTTAACAACAGGTTCATCAATCATCTGCTGACCCATGTTATCCGCAATGCGTGCATCATCTACATTGATTCCAATGCGTTCAACTGTAATTGAAGCTCTTCCTCCAGCCTGACCTATGGATAGAATAACATCAGGATTATATTGTTTAACTGCATTTTCAATGACTTCAATCGACTGATAGAAAACTGTAGGCACAATCAAAGGAATAATCTGTGCTCCAGCTATGAATTCAGGAAGACACTTGACTGCTTCACTTGCCGGATTAATTGACTCTCCACCAAAAGGATCAAAACCTGTCACTAATATTTTCATCTAATCACCTATGATTATTGTAACATTCCTGAAGTAAGATACAAGGAAATATGATAAGATGAAAAAAACAAGGAGAACCAATATGGCAATTTTAAAAACCAATATTCTGTCACGCTGTTTAGGCAGACAAGTTGATTTCAATGTCATTCTTCCAACGTTTCAGTTGGCCCACGCTGCAAAAGGAATCAATCCTTATGAACCAAAAGAATTTAAAGTTTTAGTTCTGCTCCATGGTTTTTCAGGAGACTGCAATGATTATCTGACATTCAGCAATGTCGTTCGTTATGCCGAAAAACACAACCTGGCTATCATCATGCCATCTGGATGCAACAGCGGCTACACTGATGATCTTGAAGGTGCAAAATATCATAGTTTTATTGCCTATGAACTTCTGGAAGTCTGTCGTTTTATGTTTCCACTTTCTTCTAAACGTGAGGACACTTACATTGGAGGTCTTTCCATGGGGGCAATGGGAGCAGCCAAGATTGCCCTTGCACATCCTGAAATCTTCTCTGAAGTTCTGATGATGTCTGGTGCACCTTTACCACTGAGCGACAAGAAACATGTTCTTTCATGGTTTGGCAAAGATAACAAATACTATTCTGGTGCTCTTCCAGGATATACATTAGAATACAAAGAAACACAGGAAGACGCCTACTACAATGCAAAACAGAATGTCCTTGAACACAAACCACTTCCACGTTTTATGGTCACTGTTGGTTTAAAAGATTTCATGCTTCAACCATGTCAGTTATTTTACAACACATTGTCTAAAATGGGATACGATATCATCATGAGTGAAATCCCTGATTATGGTCATGAATGGGATTTCTGTGATCAGCAGCTCAAAGAAGCTATCCATCATTTCTTTACTCTCTAATAGAAAACCAAGGCAAAATGCCTTGGTTTTCATTTTATTCAGTTACTCTTTCTCCGTTGACAAAGACCATGGATACAGTATCCAGAATTTCAAATGGATTACCATCGACAATAACCAGGTCAGCATCTTTTCCAACTTCAATTGAACCAACACGATGATCAACTCCCAAATGACGAGCTGGATTAATTGTGATGGCCTTCAAAGCTTCAATTGGCTTCATACCTGCCTGTACTGCAAGCCCTGCACACATCGCAAGATACTGCTGAGGAACAACTGGTGCATCCGTAATAATAGAAATTGGAATTCCTGCATTAGAAAGTACTGCAGGAGCATTGAAATCCAGATTCTTGCATTCAAACTTGCTTCGAGAATGCAATGATGGACCAACAGCCAGCATAAAATCCTTTTCTTGTGCCAGTTCTTCAGCAATCAAAGCACCATCAGTGACATGTTCAAGAGTCATACGCACATCAAATTCTTTCGTAATACGAATTGCGGTAAAAATATCATTTGCCTGATGTGCATGAGCTTTCAGAGGAATTTCCTTATGAATTACTGGCAGCAGTGCTTCAAGTTTCATATCCCACTTCGGCATTTTGCATGGGTTGCCTTTAGCAGCCTGTTTCTTTTCATCGTATTCTTTTGCCTTGATCAGCATTTCTCTCAGTTTTGCGGCAGTTGACATACGGCTGAAATTATTTTTGTCTTTGTAGCAGCGTTTAGGATTTTCCCCAAATGCACATTTCATTGCAACGCAGTCATTAATGACCATATCATCAACGCGATGTCCAACTGTCTTGATAGCACAGAATGTACCACCTAAAACGTTCGCACTTCCAGGTCCTGTACCAACCGTTGTAACCCCACCCAATGCAGCTTCCTTGAATGTAATATCCATTGGATTGATTCCATCAATTCCACGCAGATGAGGTGTCAGAATATCTGTCATTTCATTGGTATCCTGACCTTCAAATCCAATTGAGCTTTCCTGCATACCAAGATGAGAATGCGCATCAATAAAACCAGGATAAATGTTCATCCCTGCTGCATCAATCACTTCCCAGTCAGCCTCAGGTTCAATATGAGGTTCTACTTTTACAAAAACAGAACCATCAATCAAAAGATTAAGATGTTCAGCTTCATCTTTTGTCATCGTATAGACAAGTCCATTTTTAATCAGTTTCATATTTAAGCCACTCTCTTTCCATCAATGTATGTAGCAATAACTTTAGAACTGCTTTCAAACGCAGAACCATCAATCAGAACAAAGTCTGCATCCTTGCCAACTTCAAGACTTCCTACACGGTCTGCAACATTTGCATGTTCTGCAGCATTGATTGTGATAGCCTTCAATGCATCAAATGGTTTCATGCCATCTTTGATCGCAAAACCAGCACACAGTCTTAGATACTGCTGAGGAATTACAGGTGCATCTGTAATAATCGACACATGACATCCTGCATTGGCAAGATCACCTGCTGTCTTAAAAGATTTGTTTTTCAGTTCAAATTTAGAACGATGTCCAAATGAAGGACCTACTGCCAACATGACATTTTCTTTTGCCAGATCTTCCACAATCAAAGATCCATCCGTAACATGTTCCAAAGTCAGACGAACATTGAACTCTTTTGCGATACGCAATGCTGTAAAAATATCATCAGCACGATGCGCATGCACTTTCAATGGAATTTCACGATGAAGTACGGGAAGCATTGCATCCAGTTTCATATCAAATGAAGGCTTCTTATGCTTCTCTGCAGCCTTCAGTTTTGCATCATATTCCTGTGTCTTAAAAAGAATTTCACGGAGCTTTGCAGCAGTTGACATACGAGAAGCATTGTTTTTATCACGATAACAACGCTTAGGATTTTCACCAAATGCGCATTTCATTGCGACACGATCATTGATAACCATATCATCAACACGCTTGCCTGCGGTTTTGATTGTAATGAATGTACCACCAACGACATTCGCACTTCCAGGACCTGTACAAACGGTTGTAACGCCCCCTTCACGTGCTTCCTTGAATGAAATATCCATCGGTTCAATGCAGTCTATCGCACGCAGATGAGGCGTCAGGATATCTGTCGGTTCATTGGAATCATTGCCTTCAAAACCAATACCACTGCCTGCTGTTCCCAAATGAGAATGTGCATCCACAAATCCTGGATACACATGCAGGCCTTCTGCATCTACAATTTCACAATCTTCAGAAACTTCCAGATGAGCTCCCATCTTCACAAGTTTCCCCTGATCCACTAAAATATCCAGAACTTCTGGCTGTTCATGTACTGCATCGTACACTAATCCATTACGCACACAAATCATAAGAAATCCTCCGTTTTCTTTTATTGTACACCTTGAAAAAAACATTGCAATAAAGCAGAAAAAACGATCTTTTTCAAGACCGTTTTCTACTCTTCATCTAACTTTTTATTGAAAATTAGAATGACCATTGCAATTGCTGCCGCAATTGCTCCAATCGTAAACAACTGATAACTTGATGCGTACTCATACACAAAACCAAACAGCTGATTCAGAAGTGCAACACCAATTGTACCTGCTGTACCATAAAGCGCCATGGCTGTAGCCAGAATTTCACGTTTGACATGTTTCTGAATATAAGAAACATAACCGACCGAGCTGACCGCAATCGTCACTCCATGGAGTGATGTTGCAAGAAGGAAAACAACAATATTGCTGGAAACAGCACACAGAACAAAACGAATCAGCTGTGCAACTGCAGCCATCATGAATACCTGAGATGTTTTCATTCTTCTAAAGATACGGTTGGCAAACATCACAATGATGATTTCAGGAAAAACCTGAACAAGACTGAAAATTCCAATCATTGAATCACTCTGACCTAATGCATTAATCAGATGGTTGCCTGAATAATTCAAAATGGTATCGACCACCAAACTTGTCAGAAGCATCATCAAGACCACAAACAGATAACTGCGATTGGTCAGCAGCTCTTTCAGACTATCAATAAAATTGACTTTTTCCTTCGCCTTTTCGACATGAGTGGATGCAGGTACACACATAATCATAATGGCCCCTGCAAAAGAGCAGACAACAAAAACCTGCATGTAAGGACCTGAAAACCCCAGTGCAAACATCAAGTTAGCAATCGCAAAGCTACCTAAAAGATAACCCAGGGATCCCATCGAACGAGCAAATCCAAAATCCTTGCCATAATCTGAACAAAACTGAATTCCTACACCATCGACCAATGACCAGACATTCTGACGAAAAACTGACAGAATGATGGACAGGATCATAACCGGCATGAACGCAGTCTGCGTACTCCAGATTATGGATGTAATCCCTGCCATCACCAGAATAAAGGCAATAACAGCTCTTGGATTTTTTGTCTTATCACTTAAAACACCCCAGATTGGTGTAAACATCATAGATGCAATCATTCCCAAAGATGTAATCAGTCCAATCTGTGATCCTCCAAATCCTAAACGTTCATAATAAACATTCATGTATGGACCAACAACACCTAAGGTAATGTAATAGACAATATAGAACGAACAAATTAACAAATAAGTTTTATTACTATCGATTTTTTTCATAAGCAGTATCTTATCATCCAAACCCTCAGGAATCAATCTTTATTTACAGTTTCATCAAACATTGAAATCAATGTTTTTGTATTCACATCAACAAGACCCAAATCACTCATTTTTACATTCGGAATCACCGGTAAAGCCAGTGTAACAATGCGCAGAAGTGGATTTTCAAAAGCCGTCATGCCCAGCTGTCGATTGGCCTGTTTCATACATCTTGATTCGATTGCAAGCTCTTCAGCAGGTTTCAACGACAAAAGACCACCTACTGGTAGTGCCAGTGTATACAGAATCTGTCCGTTTTGTACAGCACACATACCGCCACCTACACGTTTGATTTCATTGGCTGCCATCAATGCATGTTCAGCCGTATCATAGACAATCGTCAGATTATGGCAGTCATGAGAAACGGTACTTGCCAAAGTTCCATTACAAATACCAAATCCTTTGACAATCTGAAGCGCAATGTTGTCATGATTGAAATGACGATTGACCACTGCCACAAATTTCAGATCCGGATCATTCAAAACAACATGTCCATCCACAACATCCAATTCAGTTTCCAGAAGTTCACTGAAGGCACTTTCAGCATTTTCATATTCAAAAATACGAGCTTTGATTTTACCGTTTTGAATTGGTGACTGAATCATAAAGTCAGATACACTCAATTCTTTGATATGAATTGAATTCTTAGTTTCAACTTCAAAAGTACGTTCTTCAATCTCAACACAAAGCTGCCCATTTTCCGCAACTTTCTTCCCTTCATAGAAGACCATCACCGGTTTGATGTCTTTTAAATCTTCCAGTACGACCAGATCTGCCACATAACCTGGAGCTACTGCTCCCAGATGTTCCATATGGATGGCCATAGC
Organism: Erysipelotrichaceae bacterium; assembly: GCA_017560205.1. GTDB lineage: Bacteria > Bacillota_I > Bacilli_A > Erysipelotrichales > Erysipelotrichaceae > RGIG1896. Next base: position 6,482 of record JAFYOL010000087.1, read on the forward strand.
TGAATTGTAGGTTGCAGCACGAATCGCATCCACTGGATGCATCCCCTTTTCAATCATGATACGAACACCTTCATTGATATGACCTGTCGATAAGATATCATCGGATTCACGATCATCTGTACACAGACACACATGATCCAGATAGCGACAATTCTTCACCCATCCCAGATGCCATCAAAGTTTGTTGCGATAGAAGAATTGGCTGTATCCAGATACATCCCCTGTGAGATTTTTTCATTGGCTTCTTTTGGATGATGGGTTTCATGACATGTCACAGGACCTCCACACAGATAAGCGCTTAAAAGACGTCCAGTGAGTCCTGGACCATGCCCCTGAATGTAGATTCCCTTCTTTTCAGCAGTTTCCAGAATCTTCATCATGCGCTCTTCCCCATAGATGACCGCAAGATAATCCATGACTTCCGCAAGACCGACAACTCGTTCCATTTCAGCGATTTTCTCAATCACATCCGCCTCGAAATCTGCACCGGCAAATTCAAGACCAGGTACTGATGGTACACAGGATGGAATGTCAATCAGCTGACGCATTGGAAGATCATCCGCACACTCATGCATGTAACGTACTCCTTCAATACCCCAGACATTGCCGATTTCATGCGGATCAGTAATCACAGTTGTGGTTCCCCAAGGAAGCACAGCTTTGGCAAAATTGCGTGGTGTCAGCATGGAACTTTCAATGTGAACATGTGAATCAATAAAACCTGGCACAACAAACTTTCCAGACACATCGACAATTTCTTTCGCCTTGACTTCCTCATTGTGGTAATCCACATGACAGATAAAGCCTTGAGAAACATACACATTCCCTGTGCGGATTTCACCTGTAAACACATTGACAATCTGACCATTGATCAAAGCCAGATCATTCAGCACTTCCCCACGTGCCGCTTTTAAAAATTCACTCTTATTTTTTACCTGAAGTTTCATAGAGTTCCCCCAACCTATGTTTCTATTATATCGAGTTTTCATTGATAAAAAAGAAAAAAGGTCGTAAATTCTTACGACCTTCATGAACAAAACTTAGTTCAGAGCTGCGTGTTCCCCAGCAACCAGACCATAGTATGCACCACCAGAGATAGCCATACCACAGCAAGGATATTCTGTACCGAACAGCCCTGGGAATGCAGTTTCACCTGCAGCATACAGACCTTCAATTGGGTTACCGTTTGTATCCAGTACCTGAGCATTAGCGTCAGTTACGATACCGTTGAATGTAACAGTAACGTTTGGCAGCATCTGCAGAGCGAAGTATGTTTCACCTTCAACTGGGTACATGTACTGAGCTGGTTTACCGAAATCTTCATCGTTTCCGTTTGCAGCCAGTGTGTTGTAACGATCAACAGTAGCCTTCAGAGTTTCTGCTTCAACACCCATCAGAGCAGCCAGTTCTTCAACTGAAGAAGCCTTCAGAGTTGAATCCAGAGACATTGCATACTGAACATATGGTGTAGGTTCATTTGAAGTGCAGATGTACCAAGCTGAAGTTGCTCCTGATGCAGCCAGTGAATCAGATACATGGTACTGATATGAATATTCGTTGGCAACACGTTCACCTAAATGGTTCACGATCAGACCTGGTTCTTCGTTGATACCAACACCTGAGTAGAAGTTCAGGAATACAGTCTGTACAGCTGGGTTATCGAATGAAACCATACCACCAGCAGCCTCAACCATGGCAATACCATCACCCATGTTGCCTTTTGGAACAGAAGTTACATAGTAAGGGAATGCCTGACCATATGTAGAAACCAGTTCCTTGTTCTGAGCATAACCACCAGTAGCGATGATAACATCAGTAGCGTTAACAGTTACAACTGAACCATCAGCCTTCACAGCCTTAACACCAGCAGCCTTACCGTCTTTCATAACGATTTCGTTAACTGTTGTATTGTACAGAGTTTCACCCTTCAGTGATGACCAGTGATCATACAGAGGAACGATGATGTTACCACCGAAACCATCTGTCATACCGCCACCAGCGCGGCCATCCAGGTTAGTTGTGTTGTGTACACGCCACGTTGGCAGTGAGCTGTGGATTGGTTCAACATCGTGAATCATAACACCCAGATCAACCATCCAGTTGTATACATCCAGTGCATTGTCAGTAAAAGCTTTTACCTTTTCATCGTTCAGGTAATCGCCACCTACAGACTTCAGATAAGCAAACATAGTGTCTGCATCATCAGTGATACCTGTTGCAGCCTGTACATCTGTACCAGCAGCCAGCAGTTTACCACCTGAATATGTAGTAGCACCACCTGCAATACCCTGCTTTTCAACCAGCAGAACATTTGCACCGTTTTCAGAAGCAGCGATTGCAGCAGACAGACCAGCAACACCAGCCCCTACGACAACAACGTCAACATCATAAGTTACGTCTTTTGCTTCATCCTTAGCAACCGCAACAGCCTTCAGCGCATCAACATCAGCACCAGCCTGAGCAGCAGCATCAGCAACCAGTGCGATAATTGCATTTGAAGATACTGTAGCACCTGTAATTACATCAACACCCAGAGACTGAGTTTCAACGATCTTAGCAGTCAATGCTTCAGTTGGAGTTGTGTCCATACCGTAACCAACACCATAAGTATCACCACAAGAAGTGATGTTGATAGAAACGATTGAAGATTCATCGAAAGTCACTTCACCAGTGATATCTCCACGATGACCCTTAACAGTTGCAGTATAAGTACCAGCATTGTAGCTGATGCCAGAATCTGTTTCACCGTTTTTCAGTTTGATTGCTTTACGTACAGCAGATTTGATGGCTTCAGATGTAATTGTAGCACCTGATACAACATCAACATCAGCACCGTCAGCTTCTTCAATCTTAGCAGGGAGCTGTTCAACAGCATTAGAACCAATACCTGAAGTTTCATTAGGTCCAGAAACTTCAACCTTAGTGATGTCTTCACCCTTGAATGTTACCTTAACAGTAACTTCTCCACCAAAACCAGCTGCTGATGCTTCAAATGTTTCTTCCTTAACATCTGAACCACAAGCTACCATTGATGCAGCCATCAAAAGCGAAAGAGCGAGAATTAAAAGTTTTTTCATGATCTTTCCTCCTGCCTTAATAGGCATACTAAGTGTATCATTTCCAGTAAATGGACGGTCAACCCCCAATTTATTTTAGTGACTTTGTGAAAGTTTTAGTTAATTGTTACAAGGATTGCATCATTTTGTTCAATATTTCACATAACCACTTGTTTAAACCGTCCTCTTAGGGTATAGTTATGTCAGTGAGGATATTGTATGCGCATTCAGGAAGTTTCTAAAAAAACAGGTCTCAGTAAAAAAGCCATTCATTTTTATGTCAATGAAGGCCTGATTCAACCTAAAAAATGTGAAAACAATTATTATGAATTTTCTGATCAGGAAATCATGATCTTAAATCAGATTCATCTTTTCAGAATGTCTGGATTATCCATTCAGACCATCAAAGAAATCTACAACTACCCTGCCGCAACCAACTTCTTTTTACATCGAAGTTTTAATCAGTTAAAGATGGAAATCGCAGAAAAAATCAACCAGCTTGAAAACCTGGAAATGATTCTGGAAACCATACCACCTAATGGTACCCCTGTTGATGTTGGACAACTTCCTTTGGTACAGATGAAATCTGAGATTGATACAAGTCGTATTGATCAGATGCATCCAAGTATAGATGAACGTATGATTACGATTTTACTTCTTGCCCCATTCATGCACGTTCAAGTTGATGAATATAAGACCTATTTATGGGATAAGATTTTCAACGATTTGAAATATCAGTTCAAAGATAATCTTTCCATCCTGACCAAACTGATTTATACCCTCAGCGGTACTCAAATTCGTGAATCTTCCATCTATCAGTTCAATCTCATGAATGAACTTGCATCTGCAGATACGCTGGATAAATATGTTGATTACATGATGGATTGCATTGCACAGATGTGCACTGACACAGAGCTGCAGCAGAAATGGAAACTGTTGTACCTTCCTGTTTTGACACCAGTCAAAAACTTCTTTAAGCGCACATCCGAGAAAAAGCGTATCAGTCAATACAATCCTCTGTTTGAACAATGTTCATCTCAGTTGGCTATCATCATCAACCAAACTTTAAAACGCTTAGCTGAAACTGAACTTCAGAATCAATTGCTGAATTGTCTGGATCATCAGTTCACGTTCAGTGAAGATGTCTACAACGACCTGTTTCTTCTGTTTACATTTCATAAAAGCATTTATGCGCAATGTTCACTACAAGATATTAACAACGCAGTATCATAAAAGGAGATTTCAAAAATCTCCTTTTTTAATTAATAGGAACAATTTTCAGTACTGACTCATTCAAATCATAATCTTTCATATCAACAGAGCGTTTTGTGCTGTTGTCATAGGTTGTGTATGTATACAATCCATCATCGGTGCAGCAGCTGTATCGTGTGTATTCATATTCTCCATTTGGGCATAACACACATCCTTTCGGCATTGAGACAGAGTTCAACAGATGGAAAAACTGATTGATGGTATCTTCTTTAGAGTCAGAAAGAATCAGTTTGGATTTCACAAAACATGCTCTTACAAAACGGGATGCAGAGGAATAATCACCAGGGAGTCCAACAGTACCAAAGCCCAGTGAAATATTTTGAAGATTGACGGAAGAATCAAATCGGTTGATTGATCCTGCTTCATGCAGATGCATATAGCTGTGCATATTGTGCAGATGATACTCAAATGAAGGGTTGTTGGTGAGCACATTCCATGGGTTGTCATAGATTTTAAGGCCTTCTCTTACACACTCCAATACGATGGATTCATCTTTGTCTGATATCATCCAATGCAGTGGTGAAACACAAATCTGTTCAGAAAAACTGACATCTACAATTTGAATATGCTTTAGAAGTTCTTTTGTTTCAGATACTGTGCTGCACTTTCCTAAAATCCACATAATCAGTTCAAAAGATGCAATATTGTCTTTCTCATCTGCACATTTCTGATAACATGCAAACCCAGGAAAGTTCAAACCTGCCATGCTTAACCCTTTTTCATTGGTTGCCTCATAATAAAGCGGTATTCCTTGTATTACAGTTGCCATGCCAATCATAGCATAATGGGATGTCAAATCATCCACATATCGCATTGGAAAACAAAAGTTTCTTGGTGTGATGACCACACTTTCTCCATAGGATCGTTCCAAATCAAGATTTCTTCCAAAGCAGTGATGTTTTCCTTGCAAAGATACTGCAGTGCACATGAAGATCCTTCTTTCTATAAATTATTTCAGATTCCCCTTTTCAATGTTTTCTTTCAACAGTTCATCCGTTGCCTCAAAGAGAATCAGTGAGCCTTTGGCTGTCTGTGATTGACGTCCATAGACCTGTTTGGCACTGACACCATGTTCCTTCCAGTCTCCCCCATTGTTGGAGTGATTCAAAATCAAAGGCTGCATGTTGTCCATGGCATGGGCAAACTTGGATTCAGCTGTTTCATAGGCTTCAAATTCATCAAACAAGGCAATGAGTTCTTCTTTCTGCTCTGTTGGAAGCATTCCAAAAATTCTTTCCTTGGCAGCATCTTCTCTTTCCTTCTGTGATTTTAAAGCTTCAGCATCATAGGCATAGGTATCCCCTGCATCAATTTCCACTACATCATGCATCAGACACATCAACATCACTTTGCCGATATCCACTGGTTCATTGGCATATTCTTTCAACAGATACGCCATGATTGCCATATGCCATGCATGTTCTGCATCGTTTTCATTGCGCCCATGATTGGACAAATGGGTCTGACGAAAAATGTTCTTTTCCTTATCAATTTCAAGCGCAAATGCCAGCTGTTTCTTTAAACGTTCATTCATCTTCTATACCTCCATGCAGAATCCTGCTGATATTTCATCAAGCTGATCCTGCAGTACTTCTTTCATCACAAGATATTGTCCTTCTCCTGTACAATGTCCTGTATAGTAATGTGTTTTATATTGTTTCAGTGTCTGGGCAAGATCAATCAAGTGATTTCTCTTTAGTACCGGATCAACTTTCTTTAAGTGAAAGCCACCAATCAACACATCAGGTTTAAGCCAGTGCATGACATTTTCAATACCGCAATGTGTGCACCCGCTGAACACAATCTTCTTGTCTTCATCAATTTGAAGCAGAATTTCATGCTCAAACTTATCGTCTATGTATTCATTGTCTTTCTTTACATAAAGTCCATAGGATTCAATCGGTATTACTGGTTCATATTGAGCACATGGTATTAATGTTAAATTCTCATCTAATTTCAATGTATCCTGAATCAAGACAACACGAGCATGATCCTTTAAGGATGCATCAATACCTATATATTTATCATAACCATGCCAATATGAATTAAACACTTTTTCATGCATGTAAATTTTAGCGTGGTGATTCATCTCCAGAAACTTCTTTAAGCCTCCAGCATGGTCATAATGTCCATGAGAGAGAACACAGATATCCACCTGATTCAGATCCAGATTCAATTTCAATGCATTCTGATAAAAGACATCACTTTGACCACTATCAAACAGAATGGTATGATGTTCAGTTTCAATCCATAAAGAAAGACCATGTTCATGCAATAAATCTTCTTTATACGAGGTATTTTCTGTTAAAACAATGCATTTCATTTTCATCACCTGTTATTATCTTATCACAGACACTCAAATCTTTTGTATAATACAGACAGATAGAAAGAAGAATACATATGAAAATCTTAAATAAAACTGATCTGCATCTTCATATTGATGGATCAGCACGTCCAGAAACAGTCTATGAACTTTCAAGAAAGTATCAGATTGAACCTGAATGCAATAAAACACTGGATGAAATCAGAGATTCCATGATGATACCTGATGGTGAATATGACCCTGATTTTCTGACATTTGAAGCTCCAATTCGTGCCATGCAGAATGAAGAAGGACTTTATCGCATTACCAAAGAACTGGTTGAAACACTGGATGAACAGGGACTGGTGTATGCAGAACTCCGTTTTGCACCGCAGTATCACACACAGAAAGGTCTGACACAGAAACAGGTTGTTGAAGCTGCAATTCATGGTCTAAATGATGGACTGAAAAATGCCAAACAGCTGAAAGCACAATTGATTTTATGTGCTATGAATCATTGTGATCCTAATCAGAATCATAAAGAAAATCTGGAAACCGTGCATCTGGTAAAAGAATATCTCTACAAAGGTGTCTGTGCACTGGATCTTGCAGGATATGAAGAAAGAATGCCGGAATACAAAGACCTGTTTGTTCTGGCACATGAACTGGATATTCCATGTACAACACACAGTGAATTCACAGTCAAAGATGCACTTCCTTACAACACAACACGCATTGGTCATGGATATCAGGCAGCATTGATTGAAGAGCTGACAGATGCAGTCATTTCAAAAGGTGTCACTCTGGAAATGTGTCCAGACAGTTCTTTATCTTATGAGTATGGATTAACCGGGGATGAAACACATCCTTTGTCTGTCCTCTATAGAAAAGGTGCAAAAGTCACCATCAACACAGACAACATGACCGTACTGGATACAACACTTGAAAAAGAATATGAACTTGTACGCAGGATGGGACTAAGTGATGAAGACATTATCCGTATGAACAATTACGCAATTGAAGCATCCTTCCTATCAGAGGATGAAAAAGCTAAGCTGCTTCAGATTCATCTTGTTTGACACAAAGAAAGTGCCAACCTATAATAATTAAAACGAGGTAAAAACAATGAATATGGTGTTATTGACCGCATTGGGAGTGGGTGGCGCAACCATCTTTGGTTCCCTGATGGGTTTTTTGTTTAAAGACATTTCACATAAATTTTCAGACATTGTGCTTTCATTTGCGGCAGGTGTCATGCTGGCGGCTGCAGTTTTGGGACTGATTCTGCCCTCTGTTGAATATGGAGGCAGTTTCGGTGTGCTGGTTACAGTAGCTGGTATTTTTGCCGGAGCGTTGTGTCTGAATCTTATCGATAAAATCGTACCCCATCTTCATAAGATGGTCGGTCCTGATATCGAATCTCACAACAATGCCAACTTAAGCAAAGTTCTGCTGTTTGTCATGGCGATTGCGATTCATAATCTGCCGGAAGGAATTGCGGCTGGAGTCAGCTTCGGAACTGGTGATGTTTCTCAAGCTTTGATGATTGCCGGCGGGATTGCCCTTCAGAATATTCCTGAAGGTATGGTGATTATTGGCCCAATGCTTGCATCAGGTGTATCAGCTAAAAAGACATTTCTATGTGCGATGGCAACCGGACTTGTCGAAGTTATCGGTACATTGATTGGTTATTTTGCAGTCAGCCTTTCAACGGCAATTCTGCCCTTTGCGCTGGCTTTTGCAGGTGGAACCATGTTATATGTCATCTCTGATGAAATGATTCCAGAAACGCACGCACATGGCTCAGAAAGAGGTGCTACTTATGCCCTTCTGGTTGGTTTCTGCATCATGCTGATCAGTGATGTTCTGTTAGGTTAAGAAAAAGAAAGACATCGGAAATTCCGATGTCTTTTTATTTATTCAACTTCTTCCATGAAGTACATGCGTGATCCAAAGTCAGAGAAGAAACGGATATCCTCTGCATATCCTGTTGCCCCAAAACCTTGTTTCAGTTTGATCCCCTGCATCAACAGACTTCCCTTTGCCACAGCATCTTCTTTTTCACCATGCATCTTCACCAGTGAACTGGCTACATTATGAAGCAGACCATTCTGTTTAATATGAATTGGAGAAACTTGATTTACCAAAGAACCAAAGTCTTTCAAATCAAAGTGAAGCTGACGATTTGTAAAGTGATATTTCTTATCAGGATTCAGACCACATGGCGTATACGTTTCATACGAAGTATTCGGATTCACCAGTTTCTGCAAGACCAGACCAACAGCCTTTTTCTTATCTGGACTGACACAAGTCCACTCTACAATGTTCCCCTGTGTTCTTCCACGATAGAATGTCCCAAACTGCAGAACTTCACGCCACTGTTTGTAAAGTTCAATCTGAGCCTTGATTTCTTTCACATCTTCTCTGCTCATTTCACCTAAATGACATTCATAGCCTAATACACCAAAGGCTGCCACATGGAAACGTGTAGTCAGTGGCGTCTTTCTTAATGTCTGATGATTTGGACAATCAGAAACATGCGCTGTAACCGTGGACATAGGATAACCATAACTGTAGCCTGTCTGACCTGTTGAGCGGTAAATCGCATCAGAATCATCACTTGCCCAGATCTGCGGGAAATACGACAAGATACCTAAATCAAAACGATTGCCGCCTGATGCACATCCTTCAAACAGAATCTTAGGGAAACGTTTTGTCAGTGTATCCATCAAACGATATACTCCTAACATATAACGATGGGCAACTTCTTTCTGATGGTCTTTATCAAGATATGGAGAATAATAGTCAGAGAAAATACGATTCATGTCCCATTTTACATAAGCGATGTTGCCTGATGAGAAAACATTGGACATGGACTCAATCATATAATCCACAACTTCCGGATTACAGAAATCCAGAATACGCTGATTTCGGCTTTCTGAGTGCGGTTTATTTGGAATTGCGATAGCCCAGTCAGGATGCGTACGATACAGATCAGAATTGACATTGACCATTTCAGGTTCTACCCAGATACCAAAATCAAGACCGATTTCATTCACCTTTTCAGCTAATCCTTTAACACCCTGAGGCAGTTTTTTCAGATTTGCTGTCCAGTCTCCTAATGCCTGTGTATCGTTATCACGTGTACCAAACCAGCCATCATCCATGACAAACAGTTCAATACCGGCATCTTTACCAGCTTTTGCCAGATTCAGGAGTTTACGTTCATTAATGTCAAAGTATGCAGCTTCCCAGCTGTTCAGCAGGACTGGTCTTGCCTTATGTTTCCACTGCCCTCGCACAATGCAGTTTCTTACAAATGCATGCATATTTAAACTCATCCCATTAAAGCCTTCATCGCTGTAAGTCATGACTGCTTCAGGCGCTTCAAAAACTTCATTTGGTTCTAAGTGAAACTGAAAGGATGTCGGATTGATTCCTGTGACAACACGTGTCTTGCCAAATGCACTAACTTCAACAGCTTCATAATGATTGCCGCTGTAAACCAGATTCAATCCATAACACTGTCCTAAAATTTCTGTCGTTTCTTTTCTTGAAAGCATCACAAATGGATTGGAACGATTGGAAGAAACTCCGCAATACGATGAATTGATGACTTTTACAGGTCCTGTCGGCATATCGACACGATTCATTTCACGTGCCCATGCACCATGAAAACTGCTTAGTATCCAGCCTTCATCTGATAAATCAAGCTGTGCACTCATCAGACGTTCAATCGTAATTTTATCAGAGGATGTGTTGATCAGTTTTGCAGAACGTGTAATCACATTCATCTGTTCAAACACATGATACGTTAACTCCAGAGTCAGATGATATTGTTTATCTTTTAAGGTCAGAATCAGCCCTGAACATGGTGTATCTTCCGCATACGATGAAGGAAGTGTTTCAAGCGCTTTTTTTCCTTCAATGATTTCTGCCTTCTCAAACAGAAAATCAGAAGTAGAACTTCCATCTGCGTGTGTTACTTCAATAAATGGCTCACGAATGTCTCCTTTGCCATAGGAAGACATTTCAAGACAGACATCTTCCAGTCCCAGTGCTGGTGTTTCAGGACTGTAGCAGACCGCATTGCCCGCTAGAACAATTCTTTTTTCAAAGAGCGTCATCACTTCATCTGCATTCTCAATATCCAGTCTTGAACCATAATACAAATGTTCCAGATGACCTGTAGGCAACAGTCCAAAAGCATACGTCGTCTTTTCAGTATCCAAAACAAACAGATTATTTAACTGACGAATCATAAAAACTCCTATCTTTTTTCAAGTTCTTTTAAAATACGTTCATATTCAGCTTCATCCAATGTGTACTTTTTCTGATACATTGCATTAGAAATCAACATCAATGCACATGGAAGTACAGTCATACACATCAAAAGGCCAAAACTCTGACCAGCTTCTACATTAGACAACAAAAATGAAATGTTTGTCAGCTTATCTGCTTCTGAAAGTAGACCTGATGCTGCAGCACTTTCAAAATCAGAAATCTGATTGGTAATCTTTGTCACACCAAACAACATATAGCTGCCTGTTGTAATCATGACAATCAAAGCAGATGCCATCTTCGTCATAAATGGACGTACAGAAGCAATAATCGCTTCATCACGTGATCCAGTTTTCAGTTCATTGTATTCAACTGTATTGATGATGGAAATCATCATCACCAGATAGTAGCAGTACTGACCAAAATTAGACAGCATATATCCCACTACAAGCAGCATGAATCCAATCGATGGAATCACAGCAGAAGCCACCATCATCACATACCCTGCAACAGAAATCACAGCCATGATGTTCATCAGTTTCTTACGTGGAATACGTTTAGAAATCGCAGGATAGAACACCATCAGAAAGGCAGTTGCTGACATACCAACCGTTGTAAAGAGTGAATACAGACCACCTTCATAGCCATAAGTAAAGTAAATATAAGTTGAACCTACTCCACCAATCACAAGACCATTGCCCACCTGCTGAATCAGGAAAATAATCGCAATCCATCTGAGCTGATCATTGTGAATCAGAGTATTGAAGACTTTCTTTAAACCGCCTGAACTCTTTTGAGGTTTTACAGTTTCTCTGCGTTCACTTGCCCCAAAGAGTGTAAAACACAGAAACAATGGAGAGAGAATCGAAATCGCAACTGCCACAACTTTGTAGGCAACATTGGCACTTCCACCAATCGCTGTTGCCCCTGTTGTCAGCATAGGAATCAAAATGGATGCAGATGTACCGCCGATCCCTGCAAACAGTGTCGCACGTGAAGTAATCTGATCTCGAGCAGATGCATCAGAGCTCAGTGCAGGCACCATTCCCCAGTAGGAAATGTCATGCATTGTGTAGGCAATCGAATATGCGAAATAGAACACACCAAACAGAATGACAAAATCCCAGCCCTTTAAATCACTGCAGAAGACCATCGATACAACACCTGAAGTCAACACAATCCCAATCAGAAGCCAAGGTTTGAATTTACCCCACTTTGTATGGGTCATCTCAATAATATTCCCCATGATTGGGTCATTGAGTGCGTCAAACACACGTGCTGCCACCATAATCGCAGTAATTGCCCCCAGCTGTGGAGCACTTAATCCTTTGGTAAATAAAATATAAGTCAGCAGGAAGTTAGTGACCAGGTTGTACACCATGTCTCTTCCTACAGTCCCTAATGGAAACATCCATAGGTTTTTCTTTAATGTTTTCTCTTCATTCATTTTTCTATTCTCCCTTATTTTCAAATTCAATCACAAGTTCATGATTTCTTTGATCACTTAAAATCAGTTTTGAAGATCCTTTGCCTAAACTTCGAATATAAGTTCCAGCCAAACCACCCTGCAGAACAACACAGGATGGACCAATGAGTTCAATTGGACCTTCTGTCTTTAAAAAGACAGGTTCATGACTGAACTGCAATGTCTGTCCATGTTCACTAAGCATACGGATTCTGACCAGAGCCACATCATAACTGTGACCCTCTTTCAACTCTGTATGATCTGCTTCTGCATGAAGCACACATTGTTTCATCGGTGCTTTGATGATGCTTTTAACAACTTGACCATTCCTTATCGCATCAAAACGATACTCTACAGCACTTTCTCCCCAGTTACCAATGTATTTGGTATACAGAGCCGTTACCTGCTGAATAGTCATCTTATATTTGAGAAGCAGTTTAGGTACTTTCAGATAAATGGACAATGGTACATGAGCCATGCCATAAATCGCCACTGCATTCAACAAAGCTTTAGTGCGGTCTGACTGATCTTCTGTGAATCCTTCTTCACTGATCAACAAGTCACCTACTAAATCATCAACGGCAATAGGTCCATGTTTTAACGAAGCATATGGACTGTTCTGTTTCGTGTATTCCTTGATAAATTTATCATTTTTGTACATTCTCACAGAATCTGCATTACTGAAAATATAACTTGTCCCCAGTGTCGATCCTGGATATTCCCCGATTTCCATGCTGGAGCTTGTTTCCAGTACATTGAAGTCATCGGATTGGGAAGCGTACACCGCAGCTGCCATCTTAGGATTGCGGAACATATCCAGTACACCATGGTAACAGATGCGATCAGTGCTGCCAAAATCCTGATGCGTGTTGTAGTCTGCCATGCACCAGCCAAAACTTCCACAGATATCGTCATAAGATGCCACATCATTCAGCACCTTAGCGTGTCTGAGGGCATGCAAAGCTCGATGAGGCTCACGATCAAAGCTCGTGGTTGGAAACATATGGCCATTGTATTCAGTTACCAGATACGGTTTATTTACGTCTGATGTCACTTTTTTCTTTGCTTCTACGCCAATATTGCTACCTTCATGGACAAAATCATTGTACGTATACACATCTTCAAACAAATGACTCTTTTTAAAGTTGCGTACACCTCCAGTAGGACGTGTTGGATCATAGTGATGAGCGATTTCATTAGTTCTTTGATAGAAGGCATCATCATCGGAAGATTCATTGATGCGCACTCCCCATAATACAATCGAACAGTGATTGCGATACTGCAAGACCATATCCTTTACATTCTCACATGCCTGATTCTTCCACTCTTCATCACCAATGTGCTGCCATCCTGGTATTTCAGTAAAGACCATCAATCCAATTTCATCACATCGTGATATAAAATCATGTGATTGAGGATAATGGGATGTACGCACTGCATTGCAACCTAATTCATATTTCAGAATCTCTGCATCCAGACGCTGCATTGAAGCTGGCATCGCATAACCAACATAAGCATAGCTTTGATGACGATTTAAACCACGGATTCTAAGCTTTTTTCCATTCAGATAAAAACCATCTTTTCTGAATTCTGCAGTTCTAAAACCATGCACAATCACTTTCTCATCCACAACAGTATCATGTTTTATTAATTGTACTTTAATGTCATAAAGATGAGGATGATCAACATCCCATAATTCAATGTCATTGACCTCTATCTCAACCGAAGTCATTTTCTTTCTACAGGACACTTCCTTAAGCAACCTATATTTATCAGTATGATGTTTTCTCATTGAAATCTGTACAGTACAGTTTTCTTCTGTATTCAGTGTTGTATCACACATAAGTTGATGTGGTTTACTGTGCACAAACACATCTTCCAGATAAACAGACTCTTTGATATCCAGATAGACATCACGATACAGACCACCATAGGTCATATAATCAATCACATGACCAAATGGAGGCACATTCACACTTTCTCTGCTGTCCAGTTTCACCACAAGATGATTGGTTTGACCATAATTCAAATGATCCAGTTTCAATGTAAATGCAGTATAACCGCATCCATGAATTCCAATCAATGCACCATTAAGATACACTTCAGAAACATGTGCTGCTCCATCAAAAGTCAACAAAACAACCTTTTCTTTCCAATCATCAGGTGCCTCCAGTGCATAATGATAACCAGAAATCATCTGATATTCACTTTCATCAAAGTAATGAAATGGAGTTTCTTTCACTGTATGTGGAAGTGTAACCATTGCAGCGTCAGACCAGTTATGACACTGAAGAAGTTCTTCTTTAAATTCAGGCACAAACTGCCAGTTTCGATTGATGTACATTCTCATAGGACAAAAATCCCCTTCTTAGTTCATTATAACATAATAAAAGCACTTATCTTATGACAAGTGCTTGTTTGGGATTATTCCTGTTCCAGAGCCAGTGTTACTGTAGTGATGTCACATACTTCTGCTGGTCCATAGTACTGAATAGCACCTGGATAAACATAAGCAGTTTCAACAGCCCAAGCATCACGATGAGCTTCAAAATACTTGAATGGCTTACCTTCCAGTTCAACCAGAGCTTTTCTGATAACTGGCTTGTCTTCACCATGTCTTCTTTCGATGTTCATCATCTTAGTGATTGGCATACCGCCTGCAACCCACTGTTCAGCTGGATTCTTCAGATTAGAAATCTTTGACAGATATCCGTTGTAACCATACTGAATCAGCATGAATGCGTTATAACCTAATGAATAGCAGTAATCTGCATCAAAGTTAGATGGGAATGCACATCTTCCTTCATAACCGAGGAAGTGGTGCAGAGCATTGAATTTACCCTTGTATGTACCTGCAGCCTTGCGTTCAGCCAGTTTATCCTTAACCAGAGCTGAGAACAGCTTTTCAGATTCAATCAGAGATACCTGTACGTTACCGTGTGGGTCTCTTTCAAGGAACAGCTGCTGCTGAATGCTTTCAGGCAGAATTGCGAATACAGCCATAGATTCTGCAGTCAGACCGTTTTCGATGAATGCATACTTTTCTTTCCAAGATGGAAGTGCATTGAATGCATCAGCCTTGCTTCCTGCCAGCAGTTCATTGATTTCATGAATCAGAACTGAGAATTCAGGAACAAATTCTACAACACCTTCAGGGATAATAGCTACACCGAAGTTTTCTCCGTTTGCAGAACGAGTTGCTACTGAATCAGCGATGTAATCAGCCAACTGAGACAGTGACATTTTCTTTTCTGCAACTTCTTCAGAAATCAGACATACGTTTGGCTGAGTCTTCAGAGCACATTCCAGAGCAACATGAGATGCTGAACGGCCCATTACCTTAACGAAGTGCCAGTATTTCTTAGCAGAGTTCGCATCACGTTCGATGTTACCGATAATTTCTGCATAAGTCTTTGTAGCAGTGTCAAATCCGAATGAACATTCGATGTCTTCGTTCTTCAAGTCGCCATCGATTGTCTTAGGGCATCCGATAACCTGTACACCAGTGTTGTTTGCCGCAAAGTATTCAGCCAGTACAGCAGCGTTTGTATTTGAATCGTCACCACCGATGATAACGATTGCAGTAATACCGTGCTTCTTGCATACTTCTGCAACAACTGCAAACTGTTCTTTAGTTTCCAGTTTAGTTCTACCTGAACCGATGATATCAAATCCACCAGTGTTTCTATAAGCATTGATGTATTCGTCATCAAAGATCAGATAATCATCTTCGATCAGTCCGATAGGACCATTTTTGAAACCGTACAGGACATTTTCCTTGTTTGTAGCTTTCAGTGCATCATAAAGACCACAAATAACATTGTGTCCACCAGGTGCCTGACCACCAGACAGGATAACACCTACAACCTGTTTCTTAACTTCTGATGTATTTTCACCCTGGGCAAAAGTGATTTCCTTTTTTCCATAAGTGTTTGGGAAAAGTGCTTTTACTTTTTCCTGATCTGCAACACTCTGAGTTTCTGCGCCTTCCTTTACACAGATATTAGCGATACCGCCTCTGAGCATTCCTGGAAGTTTTGGAGCATACTCATATCTTGCTGTCTGCAGTGATGAAATCTTCATATTTAATTCCTCCTCATACCTACATACGTATAAATTTTAAGACATTTGCGAGTAAAGTGCAACTTATTTCATTTTATTAAACCAGTTTTAAATCAATTTCATCTGTATAGTGAAGTCCTATTGTAAATATGCTATATTTAAGATAATCAATGGAGGAATACACAATGTATAAAATGATTGATACAATCTTTACTACAGGTCAGAGAATCCTGGATGACCTGCGTACAACACAGTCAGAAAACCTGCATAAAGCAGCTGAACTGATTGCAACAGCTCATAAAAATGGACATAAATTTTTTGTCAGTGGTAGTGGTCACTCACATACTGTTGCTGAAGAACTCTATGGACGTGCTGGTACTTTAGCATTTACAGTACCTATTTTAACTCCAGAACTGACTCTGGTTGATCATCCTACAAAATCCACAATGCTGGAAAGATTGGATGGCTATGCAAAGATTCTGGTTGATCTGTATCGTGTTTCTGAAGGTGATGTCATCTTAATCGCATCCAATTCAGGAAGAAATGCCTACCCTGTTGAAATGGCCATTGAGGCAAAAAACAGAGGAGCTAAAGTCATCTGTATTACAAACCTGAAACACTCAAAAGGTACAACATCACGTCATGTTTCAGGCAAGAAACTGTATGAAGTTTCTGATGTTGTGATTGATAACTGTGGTGATATCGGAGATGCAACAACTCCAGTTGAAGGAACAGATGCAATCATCTGCCCTACTTCCTCCATTTCAAATGCATTGATCTGCGCATGCATCAATGGTGAAGTCTGCCAGTGTCTGCACGATATGGGTGAAGAAGTTGAAGTCTTTGTCAGTGCCAATCTGGATGGCGGATTCGAACGCAACGAAAAATACTTTGAAAAATATACAAGACTTTATTAAGAAAAAGCACTGAGAGTAACTCTCAGTGCTTCTTTTCGTATTATAAAAGTGTCAATGCATCTGTGTATTCAACGCCTACGCTTTCAGCAACGCCCATATTTGTGCATTTGCCTGCGTATGTATTGATACCTGTCAGAATGGCATGATCTGCCTTAGCAGCAGCTTCAAGACCCTTATTGGCAATCTTGCGTGCATAACCAAATGTAGAGTTTGACAGAGCAATTGTTGAAGTGAATGGAACTGCTCCAGGCATATTTCCAACACAGTAATGAACGATACCATCTTCAATGAAAACAGGATTGTCATGGGTTGTCACATGAGATGTTTCGCAGCACCCGCCCTGGTCAATCGCAATATCAACGATGACAGAACCACGCTTCATCATTTTCAAATGTTTCTTCTGAATCAGTTTTGGTGTAGCAGCGCCTGGAATCAGGACAGAACCGATGACAACATCAGCTTCCTTCAAAGCTTTTTCAATGTTAGCTTCTGTGCTGTACAGAGTTGTTACGGAAGCCCCGAAGATATCTTCCAGATAAGACAGACGGTTCAGATCAATATCAAGCAGTGTAACCTGTGCGTCAATACCTACAGCAGCTTTTGCAGCATATGTTCCTGCAACACCACCACCGATGATGACAATTTTACCGCGTTCAACACCAGGTACGCCTCCCAAAAGTATTCCGCGTCCGCCAAAGCTTCTTTCCAGATACTTTGCACCTTCCTGAATGCTCAGACGGCCTGCAATCTGGCTCATTGGACGAAGACATGGAAGATTCCCATGAGAATCTGTGATTGTCTCATAGGCAACTGCATTGACTTCTTTTTCCATCAAAGTCTTCGTCAGTTCTGGATTAGGTGCAAGATGCAGATAAGTGTACAGAATCTGTCCCTTTCTCAACATTTCAGCTTCACATGGTTCAGGTTCCTTTACCTTGATAATCATATCTGCTGTATCAAAGACTTCCTTTGAACTGGCAATAATCTTTGCCCCTGCTTCTTCATACATAGCATCCACAAATCCAGCAGCTTTCCCTGCATTTGTTTCAACCAGTACAGTATGTCCATCCTTCACGAAGGATTTCACGTTGTCTGGTGTAATTCCTACACGATATTCATGATTTTTAAGTTCTTTTGTTGTTCCGATAATCATAACTAAAACTCCTCACATGTGCATTATTTTATCACAAACCCTTTTTCTGGAAAATAAGTTATATATCATAACTTGAAAAAATTATCATATTTTTTCATTGTTTATGAAACTTTTTCATAAGAAAACTACCTGTATGAACAGGCAGTCTTTTTCAAGATTTAATTCTTTTTTACAATGAGAATGCTGTTTCAAGCGCAATCTTCATCATGTTGGTGAATGTTTTTTCTCGATCATCAGAACTCATATGTTCATGAGTTACCAGATTATCACTGATTGTCAGCAAACATGCAGCATGTTTACCCAGTACCTTTGCGTTTGAAAACAAGGCAAAACTTTCCATTTCAACTGCCAATGTCCCATATTCATTGTACCAGTCCTTCACCGCATGAGGCTGAACATAAAAAATATCACTGGAATGAATGCGTCCTACTGTATGTGCAATTTCGTGCTTCTGAGCCATTTCAATGCAGCAGGAAAGCAGTTTTTCACTAGGTACCTGAATCTCACTATCATCCAGATTCTGTACTTTCGCAAAGCTGGAATCACTCCATGCATCCTTAACAATCAAAACATCTCCTAATTTTAAATCTGTCGTATAGCTTCCGGCTGATCCAATGCGAATGATATGATCTACTTCATATTCTGTAAACAGTTCATAAGAATACACACCGATGCTTGGCATTCCAATCCCACTTCCCATAACAGAAACTTCTTTCCCTTTGAACATTCCAGTATACCCAAACATGTTTCGTACAGTATTGAACTGTTTTGGATTTTCAAGAAATGTTTCCGCAATATACTTGGCACGCAGCGGATCTCCAGGCATGAGCACTGTTTTTGCGATATCTCCTTTGTTGGCATGATTGTGAGCTGTTGACATAATCTTCTTCCTCCATATTTCTTATTTTATTCTTATATAACCGGTACATCCCATCTGTTCAAAAGTAACCAGATGCAAAGTTTTATAAAAAGCTTTTGTTTCAGGGGTATTATCTGTACACAATTGAATCTGTCGTACATGATCATATCGAGACAACACTTCTTTTATCAGACATGTTCCAATCCCCTGTCTTTGATAATCTGAATCCACCAAAAGGTCCTGAATCAGAATGACTGTATGTTCATCCCCTACAACACGAATCAAGCCTGCAAGCTGATGATCGACATATGCACCTAAAATCAAAGATGAATAATCAAATCCTTTTTTAGAGTTTCCGGATCTTTCGTATACGCAATCCATCCTGCTTTCTTGTAAAGATTCAGTACTTCTTCACTATATGTGATTTCTTTCAATTGCATCAATAAAACCCCATTCTTTTAGCCAATAATCTGGCTTTTGGCTCATAGATTTTATAATATTCCATTTCATAATCAC
>JAFYOL010000088.1 GCA_017560205.1 Erysipelotrichaceae bacterium
AATGATATTGTGATTCATGGTGTCTTTGGAGAAGGAATTGTGCTGTCTATTAAGGAAGGTTTAGCTGAAATTGCTTTCCCATTCCCTCATGGCATCAAAAAGATTCTGGCAAAACATCCATCTTTAAAAAAGAAGAATTCCTAAGGGAATTCTTTTTGTGTTATAATAATACAGTTCAGGAGGTCACTCATGAAAGAGAAAATTGAATTGCTTCGTAAGAAGCTGAATCAATACAATTATGAATACCATGTCTTAGATAATCCAACCATTTCAGACTTGGATTATGACAAACTGTTAAGAGAACTGATTGATCTGGAAACTCAGTATCCTGAGTATGATGATCCCAACTCACCGACCCATAAGGTGGGAGGACAGGTGCTGGACAGCTTTGATAAAGTGGAACACAAAAGACCGATGTTGTCACTGGGCAACGTGTTCAACTATGAAGAGCTGAAAAGTTTCTGTGAGAAGATTGAACAGGAAGTTGGCAATGTGGAATATGTGGCAGAATGCAAGATTGATGGTCTTGCGATGTCCGTCACCTATCTGCATGGACAGTTTTCTCAGGCTGTTACACGCGGTGATGGTGTGGTCGGTGAAGATGTTTCTGCCAATGTCAGAACGGTCAAATCCCTTCCAATGAAGATTGATTATGATCAGGATCTTGAGATTCGCGGTGAAATCTACATGCCAAAGAAAAGCTTTGAAAAGGTCAACAAGGAACGTGAAGAAAACGGTGAAGAACTGTTTGCGAATTGTCGCAATGCAGCTGCAGGATCCATTCGACAGCTCGATTCCAAAGTGGCTGCAAAGCGTGGTCTGGATGGGTTCTGGTATCATCTGCCGGATGGTGAGACATATGGTTTTGACAACCATTATGATTCACTGATGTGGATGAAGTCACTGGGATTCAAAGTGAATGAAATGTATTCAAGAAAATTTCAGAATGCAGATGAAATCTGGTCCTTTATTGAAGAGCTGACTCAGATTCGTTATGATCTGCCTTATGATATTGACGGTGTAGTCATCAAGGTCAATTCCTATCTGACACAGCGTCAGCTGGGATTCACATCACGTACACCAAAGTGGGCAGTGGCCTACAAATTCCCTGCAGAAGAAAAAGAAACACTTCTGGAAGACATCTTTGTCACCGTTGGACGTACTGGTAAGATTACACCAAATGCGCAGCTGAAACAGGTGTTTCTGGCAGGGACAAAAGTCAGCTTTGCACAGCTTCACAATGAAGATATGATCAAAGACAAGGACATTCGCATTGGCGATATCGTTGTCGTGCGCAAGGCTGGGGATATCATTCCTGAAGTGGTGCGCTCTGTACCGGAAAAACGCAATGGAACACAGGTGCCGTATGTTTTTCCAAAAACATGTCCGGTCTGTGGACGTGTGATTGTGCGAGATCCTAAGGAAGCTCACTATTTCTGCATCAATCCGGATTGTCCGGCAAGAGTGGTGGAATCGATTGCCCATTTTGCCAGCCGAGACTGCATGAACATTGATGGTCTTGGGGCAAAGAAAGTGGAAGCGTTCCATCAGATGGGATGGCTGAACTCCATTGAAGACATTTATCAGATTTCAAAATATGAAACAGAAATCTGTGAAACCAGTGGTTTTGGTGAAAAGAGTTATCGTAACTTGCTTCAGGCAATTGAAAACTCGAAACAGAATTCACTGGAAAAACTGATCAACGGATTGGGTATCCGTCAGGTTGGTGATAAAGCAGCGAAGATTTTAGCTCAGCGTTTTGGTACAATGGATGCATTGATGAATGCAACCTTTGATGAACTGAAAGAAGTTCGTGACATTGGACCAATCACAGCGCAGGGAATTCTGGATTTCTTTATGGATGAAGGAAATCGAGCCATGATTGAACATTTGCGTGAAGCAGGTCTCAACATGGAAGCTGCACAGACAAAAACAGAAGAAAGCTTCTTTACCGGCAAGAAAGTCGTTGTCACTGGTACACTGGCCAACTATGGTCGTAAAGAAGTTCAGGCACT
The DNA here is from genome assembly GCA_017560205.1 of Erysipelotrichaceae bacterium. GTDB lineage: Bacteria > Bacillota_I > Bacilli_A > Erysipelotrichales > Erysipelotrichaceae > RGIG1896. The sequence continues at coordinate 2,016 of JAFYOL010000088.1, forward strand.
TTTAGAACAGCTGGGTGCAGTAGTCAGCGGCAGTGTTTCTGCCAAGACGGATCTGGTCATCTATGGTGAAAGTGCAGGAAGCAAACTGGACAAGGCACGCAAGTTGAATGTCAGTGTCATGTCGGAAGCAGAGTTTGAAGAAAAACTCGCTGAAAGAGAAACACTTTGAGAGAAGTGAAGAAAGGAAAGACTATGGAAACAATCAAAGATAAGGCTTATTTTAAAGGTCTTGCGAATCGTTTGATGTTTGATTTGAACGATGAAGAAGCTACAAGCATTGTGGATGAGTTTGCGACATTGTGCCAGCAGTTAGAGCTGCTGGAAGCAGTGGATACAACAGGTGTTGAACCGATGGTATATCCATTTGAAACACCAACAGTTTATTTAAGAGATGATGAAGAAGATCACACAATTTCTCAGGAACAGGCTATGGCCAATGCCACAAAGTCTCTTCAGGGACATTTCAGTGTGCCTAAGGTGGTGAAGTAACATGACAATGTTGGAAATGTTGAAAAATACTGAAAATACAGAAGCAAGAATTCTTGAAGCTGTAGAAAAAGCACATGAAGCACATGAAAAACTGAATGCAGTCGTTACTTTTATTGATCCTGCTGAACAGATTGCCAATCTGGACCAGTACAAGGAGGGTGCAATGGCGGGTATTCCTATTGCACTGAAAGACAATGTCAACACAAAGGGAATTCGTACAACTGCATCAAGCCGTATTCTGGACAACTATGTTCCAATTTATGATGCAACGATTGTAAAGAAGCTGCGTGAAGCAGGTGCAGTGTTCATCGCAAAGACTTCCATGGACGAACTGGCAATGGGTGGTACAAATCTGACTGCCGCTACAGGTCCAGTATTGAATCCATATGATACAAACTGCATTTCAGGTGGATCATCTGGTGGATCTGCAGCACTGGTTGCTGCAGGTGTTGTACCAATGGCAATTGGTACAGATACAGGAGACTCTATCCGTAAACCTGCATCCTTCTGCAACATCGTTGGATTCAAGCCAACTTATGGACGTATCAGTCGTTATGGTATTATTCCTTACTCTAGTTCTTTGGACCATGTAGGAACATTTACACGTACTGTAAAAGACGCTGCATTGTCTTTGGAAGTTCTGGCTGGTCGCGATGACAAGGATATGACAAGCAGCAACCGTCCAGTTGAAAATTATCTGGCTATGACGAAGGGTGAAGTTGCAGGCAAGAAAGTGGCTGTGATTAAGAATATCGTGGATGCGATTGATAATCAGGAAACACTGGCATGCCTGAACAATGTGGTTGAAGGTCTGAAGGCTAAGGGTGCTGTCGTTGACTATGTTGAAATGGATCAGCAGCTTCTGCGTGCCGTTCTGCCAACTTATTTCCTGATTGCCAACTGTGAGGCAACTGCCAACCATTCCAACCTGGATGGTATCCGTTTCGGTAACAGAAAAGAAGCAGACAGTTCAGAAGAAATCATGATGAAGACACGTACAGAAGGTCTGGGATCACAGGCTCGCAAACGTTTCGTTATCGGAAGCTATGGCTTGTTTGCGGAAAATCAGGAACGTTTCTTCCGTCAGGCACAGCGTGTGCGCCGTCTGATCTGTGAAGATGTTGACCGTGTTTTAAATGAATACGATGTCTTTATTGCCCCAGCTTCTGCAAAAGGTGCAACAAAACTGAATGAACCAGCTATGGATCAGATGTCAGATGCTTATCTGATCGTAGAAAACCATATGGCATTGGGTAACTTCACGGGTTATCCAAGCATTACTGTACCAATGGGTATGACAGGTGGAATGCCAATTGGTGTAAACCTGACAGGTCGTGCTTTTGAAGAAGGCGAACTGTTGAATATTGCTCAGGCAATTGAAGATGTGATGAACAAGGTGGGTGAATAAGATGAATTACGATGTAGTTATTGGTATTGAAATTCACTGTGAACTGAAGACAAAGACAAAAATGTTTTCAGGTGCACCAACTTCATTTGGTATGAAGGCAAACACTTGTGTCAATGAAATCGATCTGGGACATCCAGGGACAATGCCTGCAGTCAACAAGCAGGCTGTGCGTTATGCCATCATGGCATGTACTGCACTGAACATGAGTGTGGATACACTGGTTAAATTTGACCGTAAGAACTATTACTACACTGACCTGCCAAAGGGATTCCAGATTACTCAGCAGTTCCATCCAATCGGATCTGAAGGATATCTGGACATCGAAACAGAAGCAGGTACAAAACGCATTGGTATTGAACGTCTGCACATGGAAGAAGACACTGCAAAACAGTTCCATCTGGATGCATTGACTCTGGTGGACTACAACCGTGCAGGTACACCGCTGGTTGAAATCGTATCAAAACCTGATATGACAAGCGGTAAGGAAGCTGCAGCATACGTATCAAAACTGCGTGAGACACTGTTCTATCTGGGCGTATCTGACGTCAAGATGGAAGAAGGTTCAATGCGTTGTGACGTCAACATTTCCCTCAAGCCAGCAGGTAGCCCTGTTTATGGTACAAAGGTAGAAATCAAGAACCTGAACTCAATTTCCAATGTTCAGAAGGCTGTTGACTATGAAATCGAACGTCAGTCAAAAATCTATGATGAAGGCGGCAAGATTGCACAGGAAACACGTCGTTTTGATGAAGCAACACAAACAACGGTTACAATGCGTTTGAAAGAAGGTTCTGTGGACTACAAGTACTTCCCTGAACCAAACATTTTCCCAATCCAGCTGGATCCACAGTGGGTAAAGGGAATTCAGGAAAATCTGCCTGAACTTCCAGATCAGCGTCGTGCACGTTACATGAATGAATATGGTCTGGGCAGCTACGATGCCAATGTCCTGATTTCCAACAAGGAACTGTCAGACTTCTATGAAGAAGTATGCAAAGTTGCCAAGGATGGAAAGATTGCGGCAAACTGGTGCATTTCTGAACTTTCAGGTGCTCTTTCAAAGAGAAATGAAACACTCTCTACAATGAAACTGACTGCAGCTCATCTGGGAGCGCTGATCAACATGATCCTGGACAAAGAAATCTCTGGTAAGCAGGCAAAAGAAGTGTTCGAAGATGTTCTGGAAGGCAAGGATCCTAAGGAAGTTGCCGCTGCCAAGGGTATGAAACAGGTCAGCGATACTTCAGCAATCCTGGCTCTGATCAATCAGGTACTGGATGAAAATCCACAGTCCATCGAAGATTTCAAGAACGGCAAGAGCCGTGCAGTTGGATTCTTGGTAGGACAGGTGATGAAGAAATCAAAAGGTCAGGCTAACCCTGCAATGACAAACCAGCTCTTAAACGAAGAACTGAAGAAAAGATAACAAGACACAGGCATGAATTTCATGCCTGTTTTCTTTAAAAACGAAAGAAATGATGGGACAGTCATGTGAAAACCATTGAACCATCATAAATCTATGGAAAAGTTTTGAGTTTTCATGTAAAATGTACCTGTTAAGGAGTGAGTTTATGTCACAGACAAAGAAAGAGAAAAAAGCAAAGAAAAAGGGCAGAATGGATGCCGCTAGCTGGATTATCATTATTGGTTTACTGATTATCGCAATTCCATGTGCTGCTTTCGTGTATATTCTGTTGTCTGCTCAGGCAGCAACAGGGACAGCCATTTCTGGTGATCGCTTTACAGGAGACTTGGATCCTGCAATTACAGAAACACAGATGGCCAATGTCGTAACTTCTGTAGAGTCAATTGAAGGTGTTGAATCTGCTGAAGTCATTCTGAAGAGCGCAACAGTTCGTGTTTATGTGGATACACTGGATGAAATGACTCCTGAAGTAGCAGAAGGTATCGCAAATCAGGCTTATGAAAAACTGACTGCAGAATGTGATCCGTCTGTTTATTTCACACAGACAGCTTCAAAGAAGATGTATGATGTTGAAGTTCATGTGTACAATCTGGCAGAAAATCGTGATTCTGAAGAATTCGTTTATGTCATTGTCAGCAAATCATCATCTATGGAAGCACCAATCGCTCGTCTTGTATCAGACCCACTGGATCCTGAACTGGCAGCACAGCTGCTGGAAAAACTGGATCGCAAGCTGAATCCTGAAAAGTACGAAACCAATTCAGATGAAATCACAGTTGGTGAAGGCGAAGTTGTAGAAGGTCAAGAATAAGACTGCATAGCAGTCTTTTCTTTTGTATCAAAATGTTACATGATATAATGAACGTGGTGATAAATATGAAAAAGAATGAACTTGTACAGGGAACCTGCATTGACTATACCAATGAAGGTTTAGGAATTGTCAAGATTGATGGATTTCCTGTTTTTGTAAAAAATTTATTGATCGGTGAAGAAGCTGAAATTCAGATTATGAAAGTTACAGCTCATCTGGGATATGGTCGTGTTGTGAAAAGAATCAGTACATCAAAAGACCGTACTGAACCATGTTGTACATCTTATCGTTTATGCGGTGGATGTCATCTTCAGCATATGAACTATGAACATCAGATGAAATTCAAGACAGACCGTGTAAAAAACTGTTTTGAACGCATCGCAAAGCTGAATGTACAGGTAGAAGACTGTTTAGGAATGAATAACCCTTGGAAATACAGAAATAAAGTTCAGATTCCAGTACAGGAAGACAACGGAAAAGCCATCTTAGGTTTTTATCGTTCACACTCCCATGATATTGTCGAATATGAAGAATGTCTGGTACAGAGTGATCTGCAGAATCAGGTGACTGTTTATTTAAGAGAACGCCTGGCTGATGCACCATGCTTAAAACATCTGCGTCATGTCTTAGTGAAACATGCCCTGATCAGTGATGAAGCTATGGCAGTCTTCATCGTAAAAAAAGATCATCCAGAATGGATGATGATTGCCCGTGATCTGGTGCAGCAGTTTCCACAGATTAAAACGGTTGTGCTGAATTTCAATGAACGCAATGACAATGTCATTTTAGGTGAAAAGGAAAAAGTACTGGTAGGATCAGGTATGATTCGTGAGAAGCTGAAGAATCTCTCTTTCGGTATTTCGAGCAAGTCTTTTTATCAGATCAACCCATACCAGACCGAAGTGCTGTACTCCAAAGCCCTTGAATTTGCCCAGCTGAGCGGCAATGAAGAAGTGGTGGACGTGTATTGTGGTACTGGTACAATAGGTCTGTTTGCCTCATCCAGCGCAAAACATGTCACAGGTATTGAAATCGTCAAAGAAGCTGTTGAAGATGCAAAACGCAATGCACAGTACAATGGCATTACCAATGCAGATTTCATTTGTTCGGATGCTGGTGCTGCAACAGAAACTCTGTTTAAACAGGGAATTGCACCAGATGTTGTGATTGTGGATCCTCCAAGAAAAGGACTGGATCAGAAAACGATTGAATCCTGCACAGGCATGAATCCTAAACGTATCGTCTATGTTTCATGTGATCCTGCAACCTGTGCAAGAGACTGCGCTATCTTTGAATCCTTGAATTATCATGTAGAAAAAGTACAGCCAGTCGATATGTTCCCACATACTCACCATGTTGAGTGCGTGGTGTTGCTACAAAGAAAATAAGCATCAAACTACAGGTGAAGTCCTTCATTTCAGGCATTTTAAGCGATTTATCAAGTTTAATGTCAATCAGAATGGATACCGAAATAAGGTGAAGGAATCCTCTGTAGAAGTCATCGTCAAATTACAACTATAGTGTGGGAACATATTCCCGCACTATTTTTGTGTAAAAATGTAATCATTATTAAGATATAAAACAACAACAATAAACAAATAAAATCTTACAGGGTTTACAGCCAAAAAGAAACATGATAATCATTCAAAATGTAAGACAAAAAGGAGGGTAGAAAAAATAAACGTCTTGAACAAAAAATAAAAAAGGAGAGATAGAATGCTGAAAAAACTGTTTAAGATTTGTATCATCTAC
>JAFYOL010000011.1 GCA_017560205.1 Erysipelotrichaceae bacterium
CTTTCTGCTTCATCCAGCAATGCTTCTGATTGAAAGAAAGATTTTGAAAAACTCTAAAATGAAGCATACAACAAAACGTAAGATTTCTGCAGGTCTTGCATTGGTCTTTGCGATTTTGGTTGTATCAGGTTTTCTGTTTCTGATTTTCCCATCAATTACTGACAGTGTTATTAAATTATCAACTCAGATTGGTGATTATGCAGTAAATGCTGAAGTCATGATTCAGGATATTATCAAAACATATCCTCAGACTGCTGATTTTCTGACATGGCTGTTTGATGTTGGGGAAGATACATTAATTGAACTGGTGAATTATTTAAAGAATACAATTCCTACAATTCTGGATTATTCCATGAAAGTCGTTGGACTTGTCTTTGACTTTGTCATGGGTCTGATTATTGCATTGTATATTCTTTGTGATCGTGAACGTTTCTATGTTCAGATTAAAAAGGTTGCGTATACTTTGTTTGGTGAACCTGTTGTAAAACAGCTGCGTGATCTGGCTCGTCTAAGTAGCCGTATGTTCAATAGCTTTATTGTAGGTAAGATTGTTGATTCATTGATTATTGGTATCATCTGTTATGTGGGTATGTCTTTGATTGGTTTTGATTTTGCATTGCTGATCAGCTTCATCGTTGGATGTACAAATGTGATTCCAGTATTTGGCCCATTCATTGGTGCGGTACCTGGGTTTGTCATTCTGCTGATTGTCAATCCACTTGATTCATTGTGGTTTCTGGTGTTTATCTTTGCCCTGCAGCAGTTTGATGGAAACATCTTGGGACCACTGATTCTGGGAGATTCCATGGGTATTCCTACTTTATACGTTATGTTTGCGATTCTGGTTGGCGGTGGGTTCTTTGGTGTTCCAGGTATGTTTCTGGGAGTGCCAATCTTCTCAATCATTTATGTTGTCGTAAAAGCAGGAGTAGAAAAACAGCTTGAAAAGAAACATATTGTAGTAGAATAAAACGGCGAAAGCCGTTTTATTTTTATCTTTGTGCATATGATGAACTGGAGGTGCTTTATGATAGAGATTACTCCAGTTCTTGTATTACAACAGCGTTTTCTGGGTATTCAAATGTATCTTCCAAAATGCACAATGCATGTACTGTTCAATATGAATCTGATTATACTTGATCAGCATTTTGACTTGAATGCGATTGAAAAGAAATGTCCTGTTCCAGTCATTCAATGTACATCCATCAGCTTTGATTCAATGTTGAATCAGAACATCATGAAATCTTCTAATAAAGCTGTTGAATATGGAATTACAGATGCAATGAGTGTAAAAGAGGCGATAGCGTGCATATTTTTACAAAAAGAAACATCATAAGAATTCTTATGATGTCAGCTCTTGTTTATTTTATTGTACAGGGATGTGTACTTGTGTTTAAAGTGAATGAGAAGCTGTATCCTCAGGTAAAGCAGATGGCTGTCATTGAGGCCAGCAATGCAGCATCCATGGTGATTAAAAAAGCAGTCAGTACAATTGAACTTAATCCAGATGAATGTATGGAGCTTACCCGTGATGAAACAGGGGATATTATTGAAATCAACTACAACACAACGAAAATGAATCAGATAATGTCAGAATGTCTGAGTGCTGCACAAAGTTCATTGGATGCGGCAAGTTCAGGTAAATTAGATCCCAATACACATATGATTTATTATGATGGAGGGGTCATTTATTCTGTTCATGCAGGATATTTTACTGGAATCGCCTTGTTGTCACAGTTTGGACCACAGATTGATGTTCATATGAAGATTGTCAGTGCATGCGGCGGTGAACTGCAGGTAAAAAGTACACCTTATGGAATCAACTGTACTTTACTTGAAATTGATCTTGTCATTACTACGCAATTGCTTGTGCTGACACCTTTTTTAATGACACAGACTCCGGTTGAATGCCGTATACCGCTGGTGATTCAGATTGTGCAGGGAAAGATACCGGATTATATCATCAATTAAAAAAGCACTAGAAATACATACTAGTGCTTTCAAGACGTACTTCAACGATACCTGGTACTTCATCAAGAACCAGAGCTTCGATTCCATCTTTTAATGTATCGTTAATTGACATGCAGTCTGCACATGCTCCAAGCATGCGAACTGTAACAATACCATCCTGAAGAGATACAAATTCAACATCTCCACCGTCTCTTTGAATGTAAGGACGGATTTTTTCCAGGACATCGATAACCATTTCTTCCTGTGTCATTGTGATTCACCTCTATTTCACAAAATAAAGAATTGATGCGATGATCAGGCCATGCAAAATTCCACCTGTAACTTCAACCCATGTATGACCAAGAACGTTTTTAATCTTTGTCAAATAAATCGGGTCTGTTAATTTGGTGGAGGTCAATTCCTGAATGTCCTTGATCAGCTGGCGAGTAATCTGAATGTTCTGTCCAGCATAATAACGTACGTTGACAGCGTCATAACAGATGATCATCGCGAAGGTCAAGGTGACCGCAAAAATCGTAGAGGAAAAGTGCTCTTCGATACCGACTGCAAGTGCTAAAGCACAGACAGCAGCAGAATGTGAACTTGGAAAACCGCCACTGGCTTTCATCAGTTCCCACTTCCATTCGCGTTTTAGTAACCAGTAATAAAGTGGTTTGCAGAACTGGGCAGTCGTCATTGCGAACAGTGCAGCCCAGAAAGGATACATATTGGAGAGCATAAATTCACCTCGCTTTTTAAGTATATCACAAATAACAAGACTGAAATATAAAAAGATTTAGAATCTGATGAACCAATGGTGGAAATATGCTATAATACCTTGTGATTGGAGGTGTCTCAATGAGTGTCAAAGTCGGACAGATTGTTGAAGGAAGAATCACTGGCATTCAACCTTACGGTGCATTTGTTGTGCTGGAAGATGGAATAACAGGGTTGATTCACATTTCCGAGATTTCTGATGGATATGTCAAAGATGTCGGAAGATTTGTTCAGATGAATGAAACTGTTACAGTGAAAGTCATCGATGTGGATGAAAACGCAAACCAGGCTCGACTGTCACTGAAAGCAGTACACCCGACAAGTTTCAGAAAGGTTAGAGGACGTCGAAAGGATTGGCGTTTGCCGGAAATGAAACTTGGATTTACATCCATTGAAGAGAAAATGGATGATTGGATTAATCAAGCGTTAAAGGAGAGAGAACAACATGATTAAGTTTGATGCAAGTCACGCTCATCTTCAGGAAGAAATTTCTTCCTATCAGCCAAGAGTATCTGAAATTCATACGATGATTCATGAAAAGACAGGTGCTGGAAATGACTTTTTGGGTTGGGTTGATTGGCCACTGAACTATGATAAAGAAGAATTTCAGCGCATGCTGGAAGTAGCTGAAAATGTGAAAGATAAATGCGAAGTGCTGCTGGTTTGCGGTATTGGCGGATCTTATCTGGGTGCACGCGCAGCTTATGAAATGGTGAAAGGTCTGTATCCAATGGAAGGGCCTGAAGTGATCTTTATTGGTAATACCTTCTCAAGTACATATTTCAAACAGGTTGAAGCTTACATTGAAAATAAGGAATGCGTATTGAACGTAATTTCTAAGTCAGGTACAACAACTGAAACTGCATTGGCTTTCCGTATGCTGAAGCAGATGATGGAAAAGAAGTATGGCAAGGAAGAATGCAAGACTCGCATTATCGCCACAACTGATAAGGCAAGAGGAACTTTGAAGACTTTAGCTGATACAGAAGGCTACAAGACATTTGTCATTCCTGATGATATCGGTGGACGTTTCTCAGTTACTACTCCAGTTGGTCTGCTTCCTTTGGCGATTGCAGGAGTTGATATTGTTGAACTGATGAAGGGTGCTGTTGATGCATACAATGCATTCAATACAGATGTTCTGGAAAACAACCCAGCTTATCAGTATGCAGTAGCTCGTCAGATTCTGAGCAACAGCGGTAAATGCGCTGAAATGTTTGTTGCATATGAATGCCAGATGGCAATGGTTGCTGAATGGTGGAAACAGCTGTTTGGTGAATCAGAAGGTAAAGATGGCAAGGGTATTCTGCCATGCAGTGCAAACTTCTCTACAGACCTGCATTCATTAGGTCAGTTTGTACAGGAAGGTAAGAAAGTGCTGTTTGAAACTCTGGTATTGGTTGATAAACCAACTCTGGATGGTGAGTTCCCAGCTGATGAAGATAATCTTGACAACATGAACTATCTGGCTGGCAAGTCTCTGGACTGGGTCAACAAGATGGCATGTCAGGGTACACTGGAAGCTCATGAAGTAACTGGTGGTGTTCCTAACCTGATTATCACAATTGAAGATATGAGTGCTTATACATTCGGTTATATGAGCTACTTCTTCTTCAAGGCATGCGCAATGACATGCTACATGCTGGATATCAATCCATTCAACCAGCCTGGTGTTGAAGTTTACAAGAAGAACATGTTCCGTCTTCTGGGCAAAAACTAATTGATGATCTAAAAGAAAAGATTCAGTTCTAGTGAACTGAATCTTTTTTTAATGTCTGATTTTTCCTTTCAGATCTTCTGTATAAACAACAAAATATCCGCTTGTTTTAAAACTGCAGGATGTGTCAAATGCCTTGTCTTCATCCATGATCCAGACGACACTGGCAGGTGTATTCGGATAAGTCTGATTGAATTGTTCGATCAGCTTCATTCCATCTTCTACACTCATAGTAAACAAAGATGTACTTAATGCATCAGCATAACCACTGTCTTTTGTATAAATCGTTACAGAATGGAAATATTCTGATGGATACAAAGTACTTGGGTCGATGATGTGATGATACGTGTTGCCATCTTCACTGACATAATAGCGATGGTAATCGCCGCTGGTTACGGCTGAGATAGGAGCATTTAATGAGACTGCAACCATGGCGCTTTGTGTTCCTGGCTGTTCAATGCCAAGGCCCCATGCAGTGCCATCTGGTTTATTGCCTATGACACGGTTGTTTCCACCAAAATTGATGATGGCAGTTTCTATGCCTTTGGATGCCAGATAATCTGCAAGTTTTTCTGTTGTGAACCCTTTTGCGATACCGCCAACATCAAGGGATACCCCTTTTTCATCAATGTAAACAGTGTTGTCCTGTTCATTGATGATGACATGATTCCATCCAACATATTCAGCTGCACTTTTCAGTTCTTCATCATTTGGAACTGGTCCTTTGCCTGCGGCTTCTGCTGCATCTCTGTAATTGTGCCATACTTTCAAAACAGAACCGTAAGTGACATCGAATTCACCATTGGACATCTGATTCATTTCTTTTGCAGTCTTCAGCATTTCAATCACATCAGCATTGACTTTGACAGGTTCGATTCCTGCGTTGTCATTGATGGTTTTAATGTTGTTGATGCCATTGTAATTGTTGTAGATATCAAAGAGCTGATGATATCCATAAGCGATTGAAACACATTCATTAAAGATGGACAACAGAGTTTCATCATTGTCTGTGCTGTAAAGGGTCAGATAGAACACCGTATCAAAACCAGCTTCAAATGAAGTGAAAGTCACTTTTCTCAACTGATTTTCAGGTGTCTCAGGTTGTGTATCAGGTGTACATCCTAATAACAGGAAGCACAATAAAATCATTAAACATTTTTTCAATTGAATCACCTGTGACATTATATCATAGAATCTTGAAATCTCTACTGGTAACAATAGGCTAACTTTTACAAAAAATAGGCAAATAATTCATTCATTAAACGATTTTCTTTATGAAATGATAGTGCTATAATAAGATAGAATTTATCCGTGTGTTTTTTAGTGCGCGGATAGGAAGAACATAAGAAAGGTTTAGGTGAAATTATGTCTTTTTTAACAGGACCTATGCGTAAGCATGTCAACGGGCATAAAGGACTTACGGATCATAGCGAAATTAAATTCGTTGATCCAGGAGAGTTGGTTTATCTTCCGTTGATTAATATGGGGTCAACAACTTATGAAGTTCTGGTTAAAGAAGGGGATAGCGTGAAAGTAGGAACAAAGGTTGCTTCACGTAATGACCACTTTACAGTACCTCTTTTCTCATCCGTATCTGGTACGGTAAAGGGCGTGCAGAAAATTATGCATGCATCTTTGAAACCAATTGAACATCTTGTGATTATCAATGATGGCAAGTATGAAAAGGAAGCGCCTTTCAGCCCAATCGATTATAAGACTTCTACTAAGGAAGAACTGGTTGATTTCATGAAAAACATGGGGTTAGTAGGCTGCGGTGGTGCAGGATTCCCAACTTACATCAAATACAGAGGTGTACAGGGAATTAAGAAACTGATTATCAATGCGGTTGAATGTGAACCATACATTACGGTTGACTATGCAGGAATGAAAGAAAATCTGGAAGATCTGGTTGCAGGTGTTGATGCTTTGCTGAAAATGTGCGAAGCAGAAAAAGCAATGGTCTGCATTAAGGAAACAAAGAAGGATTTTATTCCTGTTCTGAAAGATGCGTTCAAGGATTTTGAAAACATCGAAGTTGTACCTGTTCCAGATGTTTATCCTATGGGATGGGAAAGAACATTGGTATACGAAGTAACAAAACAGCGTTATGAAAAACTGCCTTCAGAAATTGGATGCATCGTTAA
>JAFYOL010000089.1 GCA_017560205.1 Erysipelotrichaceae bacterium
ATCATATTCAAAGGCAAGATCATCAATCATATGAACTTGATCATCACGCATCAATTCTTCTTTTGTACATTTGATTGGATTCACACGTCCTGTTGTTGAAGATGATCGAAGCGTACTTTCCGCAACCTTGACCATCACATCTTCTCCATATTGTTTCTTCCATAGATTCAAAATCCACACAGGAACAGAACAATTCACAGATGTACGTTTGACAAGATCATTCTCTTCGCTTTTGACCAGTGGTGCAGATGCACATTTTCTCAGTACTGCATTCACAAACCCTTTTTCATGTTTGCCTGCAAGCTCTACAGTTGAATTTAAAATGGCATATTCAGGAATGCGATCAAGAAAGTGAATCTGATACACCGCCATATTCAAAAGCACTTCGATTTTCTTTGAACACTTTTTTGTAACGTAAGGTGTCCACTGCAGTTTCAACAGATCCCAGTTACGCAGAACACCATACACCAATGTAGAAACCAAAGCCATGTCATTGGGCTTCAAATGATTCATTTTTTTCATACTTAATGATGCATAAGCCTGATGAGACATGACATCATTTAAGATTTCATATGCTGTTTTTCTTGGCATAAACATTCCTTTCTAGTCCAGTCTCTGTGGGTTGATATCCACAGAAAGTGTACATCTTCTTTTATTAATGCGAAAGTCCTGTACAATTTTGTGTACAACTCGCTTCATTTCCGCTAAATCTTTCCCTTTGCACAAAATACGTCGACGATGTCGATCCTGTATACGATGCAATCCACTTGGTCCGAGTATCTTGAATGTGCTTTTTTTACGCAGCTGTGCTGCAAACAATGCACTTTCCTCATCTGCAACATGTTCATTGTTATGAGAAATCACAATGGAAATCAAATACGTATACGGTGGATTCTGTGACAGACGGCGATATTCCATTTCCTTCTTAAAGAATGTCAGATAATCATTTCGAGCCCCTGTTTCCAAAGCGTAGTGATTTGGATCAAAAGCCTGAAGCAGAACCTCACCTTTCTTATCAGAGCGCCCACTGCGACCAGAAGCCTGTACAATCAGATGAAAAGTCGTTTCCACAGAACGGAAATCTGTATGATGAAGACCTGCATCTGCATTTAAAATCCCTACCAAAGTCACATCCGGATAATCCAGACCTTTGGCAATCATCTGTGTACCAATTAATATATCTGCTTCATGTCGCCCAAAGGCATCCAGAAGCTGTTCATGAGCGTTTTTACGAGTTGTTGTATCTGCATCCATACGGATGATCTTTGCCGCAGGAAAACGTCGCTGTACTTCTTCCTGAAGCTTCTGTGTGCCAAACCCAAAAGGAAGCCAATGAGAGCTGTGACACTTAGGGCACGTACGAACCAAAGGCTTAGCAGCACCACAGACATGACATTTCAGTACGTTTTCTTCTTTATGATAACTCAGTGCTACATCACAATGTTCACACATCAGCACTTCACCACAATCTGCACATTTCAAAACCGGAGAATATCCTCTTCGATTCAACAGAAGAATCACCTGTTCATGACGATCAAGTCGCTGTTGAATATGAAAACTTAACTCATCACTGACCATGTAATTCTGTCCCTTGCGCATCGCATCACGCATTGAAATCATCTTGACTTCAGGCAAAGTATGATTGATGCGGTCAGACATCGCAACCAGATCATAAACACCCTTTACAGCACGCGCATAAGAGTCCAATGATGGTGTAGCACTGCCCAGTACCACTTTGCAACCATGAACAGAAGCACGATACAGACACAGATCACGACAATGATACTGAGGCATTGAATCCTGTTTATAGCTTTGATCATGTTCTTCATCCATCACAATCAATCCAAGATTATCAAATGGCATAAAGACTGCAGAACGAGTCCCTACCACAACACTAACTTCACGATGACGAATCAATTGATACTGTTCATATTTTTCCTGATCATTCAATCCAGAATGATAGATAGCTACATCAGACCCAAAACGCTCCTTTACACGTTTGACCATTTGTGGAGTCAAAGAGATTTCAGGCACAAGAATCAGTACCTGTTTCCCCTTTTCAATCACTTCACGCGCCATCTGTAGATAAATTTCTGTCTTCCCAGAACCTGTTACACCATGAAGCAAAACAACCTGCTTCTGCGATCGTTCAATCTGATGTTTGGCCTGAGACTGAAGTTCAGTCAATTTCAAATCCTGTTTCAAATCAGATACTGATTCTTTAATGAACACAACCTCTTTTTCAAACTGTTCTACTGCACACAATTCTTCCAGTTTCTTGGAAACAGTTTTAAAACGCTCTCTCCATACAGAAAGCTTCATTTCTTTCTCATGCAACAACGTCTCATACGCAATCTTCTGTTTCGCAGTCAACGGACCATCATAAGAAAGCACCGGATGGACCCATGCTTCCATTTTAATTTTTTGTCTTGTACTGCTCGGTTTGATTTTATTTGGCAATATAGCCTGAAAACAGCTGATGACAGGCGAAATCGTTTCTTTTGCCATCCATAAAGCCAGATTATGCATTTCTTGTGTAATCAATGGTTCATGATCAAGAAGGCCTTCTATTTTCTTCACTTTAAAACCAAGACGTTCACATAAGTGTGACTCCGTTTCAAAAAGTTCATCCACTGACTCTACAAAACCGACAATATTTTTACCATTGAAGTTAATCAGAACACGCATTCCAGCCTGCAATGAATCATCATCACACAAATACGTATAGGTCTGATCCAACTTCAGACTGGCATGTTCAATCCAAACCTGTGCAAGTTTCATGCGTATCCCTCTCCTTTATCTTTGATATTTTAACATATCTTTAGAGTTGATGAAAGAAAAGGAAGTGCACATGCACTTCCTGACTATCTCGGCAATTCAACGATTGCCTTAAACAAGTCTCCATCCACTTCCACATGGAAATGACCAAGATGAAGTTCTGTAAAGCTCTTGACAATCGCAAGACCTAATCCTGAACCTTGTGAATTACGTGATGCATCCCCCTGTACAAAACGCTCAGTAATTTCTTCCGGGTTAAAATCAAGTTCCTGTTCAGAAATATTTTTGAAGATGACCTTAACTGTATCTTCAGATTGCATCATATCAATAAAGACACGTGTTGAGTTCATTGCATATTTGCTGATGTTCAACAATAGATTTTCAAAGATACGGAATGCCTTGGCACTATCCAGCTGAAGCAGAATCTTTTCATCTGATGTGTTGATTCTTACTTCAAGATTCTTCTCTTTCAATGCTTCTTCACACTCCAGATGAACCTGTCGAATCAGTGATACCAAATCCACTTCCATCAGATTCAAGACTACATTACCGCTTTGTACCTTAGATACTTCAAACAGGTCTTCAATCAGATGTTTCAAACGATCAGAATTTCTTTCCAGCGTTTCAATGTACTGCTGTCTTTCTTCTTCATTATCGCATTTTTTCAAAAGATCCACGTAAGTAATCATAGAAGTCAGCGGTGTCTTTAAATCATGTGAGACATTGGTAATCAATTCACTTTTCATGCGCTGCGATTTAACTTCTTCATTCACAGCTTTCTGAAATCCTGTCTTTAATGTTCCTAACGCTCTTTTCAGAGAATTGAACATCCCTGCATCTTCTTCAACAGAAACATTGAAATTCCCATCAGAAAGCATCATTGTCGTATACAGAACATTCGCATAATCACTCTGTATACGCCCCAGCTTCTTCTTCAGGTAAAAGAACAGTGCTATAGAATACATAGGAGCTAGGATAAGACCTAAAGGAAACAGACTGCATAGGATTAAGATAATAAATGTAATCCCAACAACTTTCAACACAAACTGATTGGTATTGTCCTTCAAATCAAAACTCATCAGTTGGTCAAACAGTGACATCATCCAGCGAATCAGTGAAACAAACTTCTGTACACACCAGGCAACACATGTATTTTCCTTAATGTACACAAACAATCCTTTCTGGAAAATCCAACGTACAAGCATTGCAGAAAACATCACCAAAGCGTAGAACACAAACCACATTCCACCATTCACTAAAACGATGAAATCAGTCTGTGCAAAATTCATTTTCACCCTTTCCAGCAGGTTTAAAAGTGAACCATCGACACTATAGACAGCACCCCACAACATTACAAAACCGCCTTCTAAAAGCGCTAAAACCAAAAGAACACACAAAATCTCAAATTTAATATTTAATAAATTTCTAAGAGATTTGATTTCTTTTACAACTCTCATCGGCATAAACAGGCTGATAAAAAACAGAACACAAGATACTGCAAATACAGTCAACCCCAACATTCTTATGAAATGAGAGTTAAAAGCAGGCTGCCCTTCAGAATACAGAAGATCACCCGTTTCAAGAACATACGGCACGGCAATGACCATTTCCATGTCTTTAATTGGACTCAATGAGAAATCATACAGGCTTGCATCTACTTCACTTAATACACTTCTGACTTCAGATTGCATGTATTGTTCAATTGTTTTCTTCATCTGATCATCAAACTGATTTTTCCAGCTAAAATTCACTAAATCATGTGTCTGAATCATCAGCACACCACTTGAATCATAGCTGAGCTTAATCACAATCTGATAATCTTCTTTTAAATCATTGATCGACTGATCGAGCAATTCCTGATGCGTACCAGCAGTATTCAATGTCTTTAAATCCTTTACTGCAGAATGAACATTCGGATATTCATAGATATGTGATTTCCAATAGCCATAATAAACCC
The DNA here is from genome assembly GCA_017560205.1 of Erysipelotrichaceae bacterium. Lineage (GTDB taxonomy): Bacteria > Bacillota_I > Bacilli_A > Erysipelotrichales > Erysipelotrichaceae > RGIG1896. Next base: position 4,736 of record JAFYOL010000089.1, read on the forward strand.
CGAATACACCTTTAATGCGTGTTGCGATCAGCGGATCATCACACTGCACATCCAGCAAGACATCATAGGCATCCTGACTGCTTGTAACTTCAGCCTTTAATGCATAAGGAAGCGTACGCAAAGAGACATGATTTTCAAAGGCATAGGCTACATCATAGATTGAAGACTGAGAACCCTCCTGTTGAGCATATAACTCTGCTTTAGGATAACTTTCTACGGTAAATAAAGCCGCACCGACAAGAAGCACAATTGCCCATAAGCTAAACAACAGTTTCTTTACCATGAACCTTCACCCTTTTCCTGTTTTTCAATTTTATAACCTACACCCCAGACTACTTTGATGTAACGTGATTTCTTAGGGTCAATTTCAATCTTTTCTCTTAAGTTACGGATATGCACCATCACAGTATCTGTCGCAATCGCTTCTTCTTTCCAGACTCTTTCATAGATCTGTTCTGCAGAAAAGACCATACCAGGATGAGACATCAACAACTCCAGAATACCAAATTCAATTGGAGTCACTTTTACCTTTTTGTCATCCACACTGACTTCACGACTGTCCAGATTGAGTTCAAGACCACCAATCACATAGCCATTAAATGAATTCTGATTGGAATGCAGCATGTTCAGATATTTCGAGTAACGTCGCAAATTGGATGCTACACGTGCTAACAGTTCCATTGGGACAAATGGTTTTGTGATGTAATCATCCGCTCCAATATTCAGACCATGAATGATATCCACTTCTTCCGATTTTGCAGACAGGAAAAGAATCGGAAAATCATGATTTTCTCTTACTTTCTTCACCATCGTAATGCCATCCATCACAGGCATCATGATATCCACAATCGCCAGATGAATCTCATTGTTTTGGATTACATCCAACCCCTCAGTTCCATGGTAGGCTTTAAACACATTGTAATTCTGTGTTTTTAAATATATTTCGATTGCATCAGCAATTTCTTTTTCATCTTCAACAATTAAAATGTTGTATTGCATAACTCTACCTCCTGACTATCATCATTATAAAGAACATTTTCAAAGAATTACATGTTACAAATCTTAAGATTTTATAAAGAAAAAGAGTCTTGCGACTCTTAGATTTCAGAATATTCAGTCAAAATAACATCCATGTTGATGTCATGTGGATCAGACAGGAAGTTTTCAACCTGAGTCACCGCATAAGCCAGACCAATCTTCAAGCAATCCGTCTTATCCAGTGCAGAGTCATAATAACCTCCACCATAACCAATACGATGACGCAGTGCATCAAAACCTACAACAGGCACAATCATCGCCTCAAAGTCTTTTAAATCAACCACAGTATCTCCACTAGGCTCCATTACACCAAAAGTACCTTTTGATAATTCATCCAAAGAATGGATCTGAATGAAATCCATCTTCTTTCCTTTTACTTTAGGTACCGCAACAGTCATGCCATCATCAAGACACCACTGAATCAGATCCAATGTCTTGACTTCATCTTTCTTGGATACATAAAACCCAACTGTTTTCTTATCTTTAATTTTCTCATAAGCATGTTTCTGAATCATCAGATCACTTTCTGATTTAATTTCAGGATTCAGTGCTTTTCTTTTTTCCAATGCAATTTCTCTAAGACGATTCTTATCCATAAGTATGCCCTCTTTTCACCTATCATTATACTCTTATTTCATTGTTTTTTGCACCTTGAATCATGATTTTCATAAGATAACAGAGAAAGGAGGACAAGCATGCTCATCTTTCAACATGCACACCCTGTCATACAGGCACTACTTGCAGGATGTTTTACCTGGTCAATAACTGCACTTGGTTCACTGATGGTCTATTTCTTCAGAAAACCCAATCAGTTTGTCATGGATGCCATGCTGGGATTTGCAGCAGGTGTGATGATTGCCGCATCCTGCTGGTCATTGCTGATTCCTGCTCTGGAGTTATCACAGAATCTAGGCCTGAACAGCCTGATCATTGTCACAACAGGCTTTTTATGCGGCGGTTTCCTTTTGTTTGTGATTGATCAATTCTTTTCTTTTGTCTTTCATTCCAATGAAAACAAAAGAGCCTTCATGTTGATCACATCCATTACTCTGCACAATATTCCAGAAGGATTGGCAGTTGGTGTTGGATTTGGCTCCATCCTGGCACAAAATGGAACATCATTAGCTGCAGCATTGCTTCTGACACTGGGGATTGGTTTGCAGAACTTTCCTGAAGGCACAGCTGTCAGTGTACCTTTGCATCGTGAGGGCATATCAAAACACAAAGCTTTCTTCTATGGTCAGCTCAGTGGTCTATTTGAACCCATATCTGCAGTTCTTGGTGCCTATTTAGTCCTGCATGTACAAAAAATATTACCTTTTATGCTTAGTTTTGCAGCAGGTACAATGATTTATGTTGTAGTCGAAGAATTGATTCCAGAGAGTCAAAGCAATCAGAAAAAAGACTTTATGGCTCTGTTTACCTTACTTGGATTTGTTACTATGATGATTTTGGATGTCATTTTCAACAAGATAGTGACGAATTAATTTCTTAATTCGTCATTTTTTATCATAACTCAAGCTATGACCTGAACTGTATCTTGCCAGTCCAGTATCTTACAGAGAGTCTGCTTCCTGCTCGTAAGCCTGCATCGAAACATCTTTTCTGTAAGAATCGTATCGATAAGAAATCATTCCAAGTTCATCCTGCCTCAAAACGATCCATCTTCCAGTGAATAGAATCCAGTACAGGTTGAAATGATTACTTTTGCAGTTTTATATGCACTCTGTGTATCCGCACCCTCTGCGCGCTATCACATAAGATGCTGCCATATGGATACTGCATCCCATCGGCTTCATGTATTTTTCTCTTGCGATCCTGCTGGTATAGGCTGGATCGATTTCTTTATATGCCACTTTCTCTTTTCTGCATCTGCTTTTGATTGTTTCAGCCATAACTGATGATGTTCATAGGTTGCCTTTAAAAGTGAGTGTGCTTTCCATAGAC
>JAFYOL010000090.1 GCA_017560205.1 Erysipelotrichaceae bacterium
CACCCTGAAATCAATGATGACATCCGTCAGGCAACATCTGATCTGCTGCATGACTACAAGATCACATACCAGAAACTGTCAGACTACAAAATCAAAAGAATTGAATAGAAAAAGGGCGGAAATTATTCCGTCCTTATTTGTTAAAATTCACTCTTCTGCATTCAGAGTTGTCTTTTTTCTTACCAATCACTTTATCAAAAGATCTTGGTGTTTTTTTACCCTGCCCTGCTTTCTTCTTTTCCAGAGCTTCTTTCATTTTGGATTTTACGTCCATCTTATCTTCCCTTCAGAATACCAAACAGACCACGAGTCAGTGTCTTTCCAAGTTCACCAGACAATGTACGGATTGCGGAATTTGCAGCTTTCTGTACAGAACTTTGACGACGTGAAGTATCCTTACCAAGAAGCAGACTATCCACCAGATCCTTTGTTGTTTCACGAGTCAATGTGCTCATTGCATTGGTTGCAGCACGCTCAACAACAGACTTCTTGCTGCTGCCCTTCTTTGCAGTTACTTTGTTTTCAGCTTCAAAGACTTCCTGCAGTGCTTCATATGCAGTTTCATTATCTACAGTTTCTTCGTATTTACCATACAGTTCACTGTATTCAATCACTGATTTTCTGCGATCTGCATCGATTGCTCCCATATAAGACTGAGGAGGGCAGATAGTTGCCTTTTCTACAATTGATGGCTTGCCATCTTCATCAAGACATGAAACAAGCGCTTCACCAGTCTTCAGTTCAGTAATCACATCCGCTGTATTGAATGCAGGATTTTCTCTGAAACTCTGTGCAGCTGCCTTAACATTCTTGATTTCTGCAGGTGTGTAGGCACGCAGAGAATGCTGAATACGATTGTTCAGCTGTGAAAGTACACTGTCAGGAATATCCATCGGATTCTGAGTGATGAAATAAACACCGACACCTTTTGAACGAATCAGTTTAACAGTGTGTTCAATCTTCTGAATCAATGCCTTAGGTGCATCATCAAACAGCAAGTGAGCTTCATCAAAGAAGAAAATCATCTTAGGCTTGTCGCAGTCACCTACCTCAGGCAGGTTTTCAAACAGTTCTGACAACATCCACAGCAAAAATGTAGAATAAAGCAACGGCTTCTGATACAGCTTTTCACAGTGCAGCACACTGATGACACCCTTATCGCCTTCCATTGAAACCATGTCTTTCATATCCATCATTGGCTCACCAAAGAACAAATCTCCGCCTTCATCTTCCAGCTGAAGCAGTTTTCTCTGAATTGCACCAACAGACTGCTTTGTAATGTTTCCATATTCAACTGTAAATTCTTTTGCGTGTTCACCAACATAAGTCAGCATAGAACGCAGGTCTTTCAAATCAATCAGAAGCAGATTGTTGTCATCCGCAATATGGAAGACAATGTTCAAAACACCTTCCTGAACTTCTGTCAATTCCAGAAGACGAGACAAAAGAACTGGTCCCATATCAGAAATTGTTGAACGAACTGGATGTCCGCTTTCGTCAAACACATCAAAGAAACGAACAGGATAGCCTTTCAGCTCAAAACCTTCAAGACCAAGCTTTTCTACACGATTCATCACATTATCGCTTGCTTCACCTTTTTTGCATGTTCCTGCCAGATCCCCCTTGACATCCGCCATAAACACAGGCACTCCCAGATCTGAGAATGCTTCAGCCAGCACTTTTAATGTAACTGTCTTCCCAGTCCCTGTAGCTCCGGCAATCAGACCATGGCGATTTGCCATAGATGGTTCAAGATAAACAGACTTTTCACCTTTACCAATTAAAATTCTTCCATTTTCAAGCATAGTATTTCTCCTTGCGTATATTTAAATTATAAACTATTTCCCTATAGATGCCAAAGGAAAAGCTGAGATTTTCATCTCAGCTTCAATCATTAACCTCTCAGTACTGCATTGCACTGTTTTTCAAGTGCATTCAGAATATTTGTATGAACAGTTGTGATTTCCTGTTCAGTCAATGTATGATCATCAGCCTGGTAAACGATAGAAAGTGCTACAGACTTATAACCCTTTTCTACGTGTTCACCTTCGTAAACGTCAAACACTTCAATGTTCTTGACCAGAGCCTTGCCAGCCTTAGAAATCGCAGCGCTCAGTTCAGCAGCTTTCACGCTTGTGCTGCAAACCAGAGCGATATCACGTTTTACACTTGGATACTTCGCAATTGGTTTGAACTTCACTTTTGTCAGTTTGACATTCATCAAAAGATCCAGACGGATTTCTGCATAGACAGCCGACTTAGGAAGACCCAATTCCTTCACCAGGCTTGGATGAACTTCACCCATGATACCCAGCAGATCTTTGCCCAGGTAGATACCAGCTGAACGATAAGGATGGAAATCCACTGTGTTCATTGTATTTTCCTTGTAAGACAGACGATTTGAAGTGATACCCAGCTGCTTCAGCAGTGCTTCCAATACACCCTTGAGGCTATAGAAGTCAGATACTACATTGAATCCATGCAGTTTAGAGTTCTGCAGACTTCCGCTCATCACGATACCTACACGTTCCTGTACAGCATCCTGTGCATACACCGCACTGATTTCAAACAGGTTGATGTTTTCATTCTTATGAGCTGTGTTATGAGCCAGACATTCCATCATCTTAGGCATCAGAGAAGTACGTACATAACGACGTTCTTCACTCATTGGGCTTGCCAGTTCAACAGCTTCACCAAATGGCATCACTGCATGATCAATCGCATTTTTAGATACCAGTGTGTAAGTCACTGTTTCAGACAGACCCATACCAGACAGAGTAGCACGTACTGTACGACGAGCTTTCTGCACTGGAGTCAGTTCACCTACTGTTGCTTCCATAGTAGGCAGAGTCTTCTTCAGACCATCATAGCCCAGCATACGGATGATTTCTTCATCGATATCTTCACGGATATTCAAATCTGTACGATATGAAGGAATTGTGCATGTGAAGCTGTCACCATCCTGTACAGGATTCAGATTCAGTTCAGTCAGCACATTCAGTACATCTTCCATCGCAAAGTCAGTTCCCAAAAGTGTATTGCAGTGAGTCAGTGTTTCAGTCACTGTTTTTACAGATTCATCAATTGTACCCACCATCACATTAGCTTCAAAACCAGATGCATCAGCCAGTTCAGTCAACAGCTGAACAGAACGATCAACAGCCTTAATCTGTGACAGAGGTTCCAGACCCTTGATGAAATGAGATGCTGCTTCAGTAGCCAGACCTAAGCGGCGGCTTGTGTTACGGATGGATACAGCGTTGAATGCTGCAGCTTCAATGAAGATGCTTGTTGTATTTTCATCGATCTTAGATTCTTCTCCACCCATGATACCAGCGATACCAGTTGGTACACCACCAGTTGTGATCAGAAGGTCACCCTTCTTGATTTCATAGTCGATACCATCCAGTGCCTGCATTGTCATGTCCACATCATCCACTACAGTGATTTCATGATGAGGCAGTTTGCTCAAATCATAGTAGTGCAGAGGCTGACCAGTTTCAATCATAACGTAGTTGGAAATATCGACAACATTATTGATAGACTTGATGCCATAAGAGTGCAGATAGTTCTGCATCCATTTTGGAGAAGGTCCAACTTTAACATTGTTGACAACCTTACCAATGAATACTGGACACTTTTCAGTTGTTGATGCCAGCTTGAATGTTGTTTCTGCGCCAACATTTGAAGCACCTTCATAGTTAGGCAGCTTCACTTCACGATGC
>JAFYOL010000091.1 GCA_017560205.1 Erysipelotrichaceae bacterium
AAATACCTTTTGTAGGCATCATCTGAGTTTCCTGATAAGGTTCCATATTTTCAATCGCAATGACTTCTACGTCATACATCGCAATCTGTGCATTATCAAGATACACATAATAAATCACTGATCCATCTTCAGCCTGATGAAATTCTGCATAAATATCAAAATAACGAGAACCTGATTCAAAATCCTCATTTTCTAAAACGGTACGATAATAAGAAGAATACTTTGCAAGCTTTTCTTCAGAAACAATATTTCCATCCTGTTGTCTGCATCCACACAGCATCATCAATGCAAATAAACAGGTCATCATTTTTTTCATTGTCATCACCTTCCAAATAATATTACCATAAATCACCAGTCCACAAAAGACTAAAAGAGAGCATGGCTCTCTTTTAATTCTTTTTTCTGAATGTCTTGCACAAAGTTTCATGATCGCATGCTGCACAAGCACAATTATCACAAGCGACTTCAATCGTCTGTGCACTGCATGAACAATTCACATTGTAGATACAGCTGTCAACATTGCATTTGATAACGTGATTCATCTTGATTACCTCCTGCAGTTAGTATGGGTTGTTTCTATGTTTTTATACGATAGAGTACACAGGCAGAAAAACTGTAAATCTGATCCGTATCATGAAAATGAGATGCACTATAATGAAGCTGAATAAAATCTGACTCTTCAAGTTCACTTAAAAACTCGTTTACTGCATCTTCAAGATCTGCTTCATGTTCCTCTTCAAAACATTTGACCTGAATCACAATTCATCCTCCATAAAGCGCTGTAATCTTAACTTTTCTTCTGAATCCAGCGGTACTAACGGTAGTCTTACCACATCTTTGCAGATGCCCATCATCGACAACATGCATTTTACATCAGATGGTGAACTGACTAAAAAACACATCCTGGAAAGCTGTTTCCATTTCTGAACCAAAGCATGAGATAAAATGCCCAAAGCATATCCATCATGAATGCGTTGAAGCAGTCGACAATCAACCTGAGCTGCAACAGACACAATACCATCAACTCCTAACTGCAATGCATCAACATAATTAAAATCATCTCCATACATCACTTTGATGTTGGATTCAGATAAAATCTGAAGAATTGCCTGAGGATCATCATACGCCTGTTTCAGCATCACAATATGATCAAATCGTCTTGACAACTCAATGACACTCTTTGCCTCAAGATTGACACCAGTACGTTTAGGAACATTGTAAAGCATCAAGGGTGTTCTAATCTGAGATGCAATCACTGAAAAATGTTCAATCAACCCTTTTTGAGATGGACGTACATAATACGGAGTAATCAACATGATGCCATCTACGCCAATCTGCTCAGCTTGTAGGCAGTTTTCCAATGTAGTCTTGGTGTTGTTGGTACCGCATCCCATCCAGATTTCCGCTTTGCTTCCGACTGTCTTTTTCACTAGACGCAAAAGCTGGCATCTTTCATCAAAGCTCAAAGAACTGACTTCCCCTGTTGTCCCACACACAACAATACCATCAACACGCATGGAAATCAGATGCTGACA
>JAFYOL010000092.1 GCA_017560205.1 Erysipelotrichaceae bacterium
GCTTTATATCAATCCATCCAAATATCCAGATATCGATGCAGCACTTTATTTCATGGCTCGTTCTGCGTTAATTCCACATATGACATTGGTGACTTCACGTTTGATTCTGCGTCATTTTCAAAAGGGTGATGCAGAACATCTGTTTGAATCCATGAGTGACAGAGAGACATGTGCCATGGATGGAGGGTATGACCCTGAGACTGTCATGGATGAAGACTACATCGCATCCATTGATGAATTCATTGGTGATCCTCATCGTTTTGTCATTGCGCTACATTCAAACAATCAGGCCATTGGTATGCTTCATCTGATGCCTGTGAAAGACCGTCAAGTGGATGCCATGGAAATCGGATATCTGATCAATCCATCACAACGAAGAAAAGGATATGGCTTTGAAGCCGTCAACAAGATGATCACAACCCTGATGGAGGACATGCATCTGGATCTGATTCTTTTAGGTGCCTGTGAAAAAAACAAAGCCTCACTGACGATGATTGAAAAACTGGGATTTCATTATGAAGGAAGAAGACACAAAGCCTTCTGGGACCTTGATGAAAACAAACCTGTTGATCTGATTTACTATTACAAAGATCGCATTGAGGAGGGTACCCATGAAAGCTAAACTTGAATTCTTATCAGCTATGCTGATCTTTGGAACCATCGGACTATTCCGTAGAATGATTCCATTTCCAAGCAGTCTGATTGCCGCAACAAGAGGATTGATTGGTACATTGTTTCTATTGTTTTTTCTGACTCTAACTCGACAGAAACTTTCATTTTCCACAATCAGAAAAAATCTGATTCCTCTGGTTCTATCAGGAACACTCATGGGATTCAACTGGATTCTGTTGTTTGAGTCGTACAATTATACATCTGTAGCAGTATCTACAGTCTGTTACTACATGGCACCTGTCTTTGTGATTCTGTCAGCTCCTGTGTTCTTTAAAGAAAAACTGACATTGAAGAAAATCATTTGTGCTGCATTTGCCTTTGCGGGCATTTTGTTGGTATCAGGAATATTCAAAACATCATTTACTGGTATCAACGAAATCAAAGGTGTTTTATTTGGTCTGGCTGCAGCTGTTCTCTATGCTTCTGTTATCCTGATCAATAAAAAACTGACCAGTATCGAATCCTTTGATCGTACTATTCTGCAGTTAGGTACATCTGCCATCGTTTTATTTCCATATACCATGATGACAGAAAATCTTTCTTCATTAACATTTGATGGAAATGTAATGATTCTGCTTCTGATTACTGGAATCGTACATACTGGTATTGCCTATGCTCTGTATTTCCATTCGATTAAAACACTGGATACGCAATCCATTGCTATCTACAGTTATATTGATCCAATGTCAGCCATTCTCTTTTCTGCACTCTTCTTAAATGAAGCAATGACTGCAATTGAAATGATTGGAATGGTCCTGATTTTAGGTTCTGCATTTCTTAGTGAAATACAGAAAAAATCATGATTTGAACATGTTGATGAACTCTATAAAACCCTTTAAATAAAGGGTTTTTTCAATGTAATCGGTTACAAAAAAACTTTTTGAAAAAATAGTAAAAAATGTTAAAAAAGTGCTTTACAAAAGGGTTTTACAATGGTATATTAACTGAGCCTTCGATGAGGTAC